>JADJVE010000001.1:300000-575806 GCA_016716715.1 Acidobacteriota bacterium
TGACGAAACGCGCGGCCTCGGCCGTGTCGACGTAAGGCACGGCCGTCGCGCCCGCGATCTGCGCGAGGAAGCGCCCGCACTGCGCGAGCGCCTGCGGGTGCGAGGCGACGCGCCGGATTTTCTCGAGCGCCGCGCCCGGCAGCGCGAGGAGGCAGTGCCGCACCTCGAGGATCTCCTCGCCGACGATCTTCAGCTCCGTGTGGCGGATGAGGTCGTACGTCTCGTTGATCGAGCCGGCGGTCGTGTTCTCGATCGGGAGGAACGCGTAGCCGGCGTCGCCCCGCTCGGCCGCGGCGAGCGCGGCCGCGAACGTCGGGAAGCCCGCGAAGTCCGTCGCGGCGGACCCGAAGTACTTGCGCGCGGCGATGTGGCTGTACGCGCCCTCGGCTCCCTGGAACGCGACGCGGTGCGCGTTCCCGAGGGAGCGTTCGGCCGCCTTGCGGTCGAGGAGCGCCTCCTCCTGCGCCTTGACGGACATCGCGATGACTTCGCGGAAGATCTCCGTCGCGCGGAACGCGTCGAGGCCCAGCTCCTTCGCCTGCGCCTCGACCTTCGCGAGGAGCGCGCTTTCGCGCGCGTGGTCGCGCAGGAACGGGACGCCCCTGCTCTTGAGACGCCCGACCTCCGCGACGAACTTCAGGCGGAGCGCCAGCGTTTCGAGCAGCTGCCGGTCCGTCTCGTCGATTCGTCGTCTCAGGTCGTCGAGCGTGTCCATGTTGGAACCCTCGATGTTACGGGATCGGCGCCGGTAGGGCCTGTGGGCCGCGCCGATCTGCTATTCTCCGCGGTCCGATCGAGTGCGGTGGGAGTAGCTCAGTCGGTAGAGCGTCGGATTGTGGTTCCGAATGTCGCGGGTTCGAGCCCCGTCTTCCACCCCAGTTTTTCCCGCCTCGGATGCGCCCGTAGCTCAGCTGGATAGAGCGTCAGACTCCGGATCTGAAGGCCAGGCGTTCGAATCGCCTCGGGCGCACCATTGACACTCGGGAGGTCGCGGATGACAGACAACATTCTCCACGAACGCGGACGCGCGATCGAGGCCCAGTGGGCCCGGCAGCGGGACGAAGAGCTCATCAAGAAGCTGCGCGAACGCGCGAAGCTCGAAGAGGTCTCGCGGGCCCTCGCGCGGAAGCTGCGCGTGGACGATCCCGCGTTGCGGCAGCGCCTCATCGATCTCGGCGTCACGCACGACACGGGGCCGGCCCTGTTTCTGGCCCCGCTCGTCCAGATCGCGTGGGCCGACGGCGACGTGACAGAGCGCGAGCGGGAGACCATCCTGGGCATGGCGGCCGCCCGCGGGTCCGGGCCGGGCTCGCC
Organism: Acidobacteriota bacterium; assembly: GCA_016716715.1. Classification (NCBI taxonomy): domain Bacteria; kingdom Pseudomonadati; phylum Acidobacteriota; species Acidobacteriota bacterium. The sequence goes on from JADJVE010000001.1 coordinate 301,315, forward strand.
CGCCCACACCCAGGTCGTCGAATGGCTGAAGAAGCAGCCGGCGACGGCGCTCTACGACTCGGCGGTCGAGGTCATCAAGGTCGGAATCTCCGTCCTTCCCCCCGAGGAGCGAGAGCAGCGCGTCGACGCGTACGCCGACTCCTTCCGCCGGGTGGCGGAAGCGTCGGGAGGGGGGCTCGGCCGCGTGCTCGGCCTCGCGAGCGCCATCTCGCCCGAGGAAGAGGCGCTCATCGCGAGGATCACGGCGACGCTCCGGGGATGAAGCGGACGGCGGTCATGGCCCCACGACCGCCGAGACAAACGCGCCGTCGCCGCTCCGCTGGTTCGGCTGGCCGCCGTCGTTGATGACCGCGTACGTCACGAACGGGTTGCTGCCGGACGTGCGCGTGACCTTCGCGTAGCCGCTCGTGACGCCCGGGGCGTACGCCCCGAGGATGGCGCCGATCTGGAAGAAGCCCTTCGCGGCCACCGTGGCGTCGGTCTCTCCGGCCTTCTGGCCCGTCGCGCCGTCGTAAAGGTCGATGTGGAACGTGTCCGTCGACCCGTCGGCGGACCCGACGTTCACGAGCGCGAGGTTCGTGCGGTTGTCCGCGTTCTGCTGGAGCCCGTACAGCCACGCGACGGTCGTCGCCTCGGCGCCGTTCGGAACCGCCGAGTAGAAGAGGCCGTAACGCCCGCCGCCGCCCGCCGACGACGTGCGCGCTCCGATCGAGACGCCGCGCAGATCGCCGGAGGCGTCGCGCACGAAGAGCGCGCCGGCAAACGTGGCGCCCGCGCCGCCGGGGACGACGCCGCGCGTCCTCAGGACCTGCACGAAGGACGGGAGAATCTGCTGCTCGTTCGGAAGGAGCGGAAGGTTGAACGTGACCTGCCCGCCCGGCAGGGGCGCGGCGACGTACGTGCAGAGGAGCGTGCGTGAGCTGCCCGAGAAGTTCGTCAGGACGAGCTCGGTCGAAAACGTGCTGGTCTCGACGACGACGGGCAGCGTCGCGCCCCCGATCGCCGCGGCGGGACTCGCGGGGACGGGCTCGACGAACGAGCCGTCGGAGTTCGCCTGGTCGTTGATGACGCCGTAGGCGTAGAAGGGCGCCGTGCCCGCGAGACGCTCGACCTTCACGAAGCCGTTCGAGAAGCTGAGCCCGTTCGACGCGAGGATTCCGGAAATCTGGCTGAACCCGCCGGGAGAGAGCGTGACGTCGGGCAGCACGAGGGAGCCCGGGCTCGCCGGATCTCCCGAGACGACCGTGAGGCGGAGCGTGACGTTGCCGTCCGTCGGGCCGCCCGCGTGCTGGACGGCGACGTTCGAACGGTCCGTCGCGTTCTGCCTGAGGCCGCACAGCCATGCGGGCGAGGACAGGAGGCGGCCGGACGGCAGGCCGGCGTACGCGAGGCCGGCGCGCCCGTCGGCGACGGGCGTCGCGGTGCGCACGGTCGCCGCGGCCGCGGCGGAGGACGAGAGGCCGCCGAACGTCACCTGCAGCGTCCCGCCGCGGTTGCCCGCGTCACCGAGCGGGATTCCGAGGGCGCGCAGGCTCGTGATCGCGTCGGCGTACGTCTTCTGCCGGCCCGCGCCCAGCGTTTCGGTCGCGGTCCCGCTGCTGCCTCCGAACGCGGCCGAGTAGGCGTACGTGATCGTCGCGTCCGTCGTGCCACGGTTCGTGAGGGCGAGCTCCGTCGTGTAGAAGGACCCGTTCGCGCCCGAGGAGGAAAGGGCGATCGGGACGAACAGCGTCGTGGAGGTCACGGCGTCGAGCGCCGCGAGGGCGTCGACCTTCCCGTAGCCCCAGGTCGTGTTCGGGACCGCGCCCGTGAAGGAGTCGGCGCGGGCGGTGCGCTGGAGGATGGACTTCACCGTCGGCGCGTCGAGCGTCGGGTTGGCCTGGAGCATGAGGGCGATGATTCCCGTGACGATCGGCGCCGCCGCGCTCACGGCGCTCGCGCGCCCGTAGAGCCCGCCGCCGTCCTGGATCATGTTGTGGCGCAAGGTCCCCCAGTACGACTTCGGGTTGTAGACCGTGAAGAGGCTGTCGCCCGGAGCCGTCACGTCGACGCCGAGGCGCCCGTCGAACGTCGGTCCGATGCTGCTCCCGGGCCAGATCTCGCCGACGCTGCCGTTGCCCGTGATGTTCCGCGCGATCCCGTCGATGTCGACGTAGCTCGTCCGGACCACGTAGTCGCCGGGGCAGATGTTGTTCCGGGCCGTCGCGCCGTCCCAGATGCTCCCGGGGGCGACGTGGTCGAGAAAGAAGTTCGTCTCCGCCCCGTATTTCCGTGAGGGATTCAGCGTCGCGTCGAACCGGCCCGTCGTGACCGTCGTGGCGCGGAGCGAGACGGTGTAGACGCCGATCGGTCCCGAGATCCGGACCCAGACCTGCCGCTTGCCGTTCTGGGGCGACGTAAAGGTGCGTGAGGAGCCGAGCTGGTAGTAGAGGAACTCCGAGTTCGAGGTCGTCGTGAAGTCCGCGTTCGTCGCGGGCGAGACGTACGGTCCGTAGGTGGCGGTGGGCGTCTGGATCGTGACGTCAAAACGATCGGCGCCGGGGTACCAGAGGTCGAACGTGAGCGTGCCCGTGGCCCCCTTCTGGATCCGGATCGTCTCGGTCGCGCCGGAGCCGACGTTTCCGCCCGCCCGGTTCGCCGCGCCGCCGTCGTCGCCGGGGCCCGAGACGAAGACGAGGCCGGGGATACCCGGCCCGACGGTCGCGTCGATCTTGCGGGCCAGCTCGCTCGTCCCGTCCGTCGGGCCGCCCGACGAGCCGAGGTTCAGGAGCATGACGGCCGGGCAGCCCGAGCTCCTGCGCCTTGGCCTTCACGAAATCGATCGCGAGCGGGAGGCGCGCCGGGTCGTAGAACCCCGCCTCGGCCGCTTCTCCGTCGTGCGCGGGGGCGCCGTCCGACGTCACTTTCACGGAGATGATCGTCGCCTCGGGCGCGACGCCGCGGTACTTCGCGACGTTGCGCCCGTTCCCGGTCGGGATGCCGGAGGTCGTCGTGCCGTGGCCGACGGCGTCGCGGAAGGGGATCGTCGGCCCGCCGGAGAGCGCCGCGTCGATCTGCGCGCGCGTGTAGATCGTGCCCTTGCCGTAGGTGTTGCCGGGCGCGGAGGCGCCTGTGTCGTCCGTCAGGTCGAACACGGCGGCGATTCGCGTCGTCCCGTCGGGGTTCCGGAAGTCGTTGTTCTTCCAGTCGATCCCGCGGTCGAGAAGGGCGACGATCACGCCGCGGCCCGTGAGGCCGTATTTCGCGACGGCGGCGTCGATCTTCGACTCGACGCGGACCTTGTCCATCGCGAACGCGGACCATGAACCGAGACTCAGGAGCAGGGCGGCGGAGAGCGTTTTCCTCACAGAGAACCTCCGGCAGGGGACTTCACGGACAGACGCGAGAAAGGGGCGAGGGCCGGATCATACGGGCCCGAGGCCCGCAGGGGAGGGGTCAGCCGAAGTTGCTGGCCACCATGATGCAGGACTCGTAGACGGTCTTGAAGGGAGCGGCGGCGGCGATGGCGAGCGCCTCTTCGTCGTAGCTCCCGTCCTGCAGCCAGACCGCGGGCAGGCCGAGGCGGGCGGCCTCCGCGAGGACCCCTCGCGTGACGGCCGGCGGCGTGACGACGTTCACGAGGTGCACGGGCCCCGGGACCGACGCGAGGTCCGGAAACGCGGGGAGGCCCGCGATCTCCTTCTCCCTCGGGTTGACCGGAAGGACGGTGTAGCCCTTCGCGGCGAGGTTCCTCACGATGATGTTGCCGTACTTGCGGGGATCGTTGCTCGCGCCCACGACGGCGATGCGCGTCGCGGCCGTCTTCCGGCGCAGGAGCTCGAAAACTTCGGGCGGATGGGGATCGGGACGTGTCACGGAGCCTCCTCGGCCTCCCGATTGTGCCGCAGCTCGCGCGGGCTAGGATGAGAACGATGCCCCGTCCGCCCCGGACCGCTCCCGCCGCCGCCGCGCTTCGCGGGAATCCGTATTCGAGCCTGCTCGCGCGCATGGCGACGCACGAGGGGGAGGTCTTCCCGCTCCACGTCGGCGACACGTGGCGCGAGGCCCCCGCCGGCTGCCGGCCGGAAGAGCTCGGGCCCGGGCTGCCGGGGATCAACCGCTACACGGACATCTGGGGCCTGCCCGAGCTGCGCGACGCGATCGCCGCGCGCGTGTCCGGACAGGCGGGCGCGCCGGTGGCGCGCGCGAACATCCTCGTGACGGGCGGCGCGACGGCGGGCCTCATGGCCGCGGTGGCCGCGCTCGTGGCGCCGGGCGAAGAGGTTCTCCTTCTCGGCCCGCGCTGGCCGCTCATCGAGGGGCACGTCCGGCTCGCGGGCGCGATCCCGGTCGAGGTGCCGCTGTTCCTGGGCGACCTGTCGCCCGAGGCTGCCATTGCCGCCGTCCGCGCGCACGTCACGGAGAGAACGGCCGCGATCTACGTCAACACGCCGAGCAACCCCACGGGCCGCGTCCTCCCTCCCGGGACCGTCGACGCGCTCGCGCGCATCGCGCGCGAGAAGAACCTCTGGCTTCTCGCGGACGAGGTTTACGAGCTTTACGCGTACGCGGGAACGCACCGGCCCGCATACGCGGCGGCGCCCGAGCGCACGATCGCGGCCCACTCGCTCTCGAAGGCGTGGGGCCTCTCCGGGGCGCGCTGCGGCTGGCTCGTCGGGCCGGAGAAGGCGCTCGCCGAGATCGTGAAGATCGGGGCGCACACGATCTACTCGGCGCCGACGGTGTCGCAGCACGCGGCGCTCCGCGTTCTCGCGGGCGGCGGCGACGCGTGGGTCGCCGAGGCTCGCGCCGAGTACGCGGCGACGGGGCGCGAAGCCGCCCGCCGGCTTTCTCTTCCCGCTCCCGAGGGCGGGATGTTCCTGTTCCTCGACGTCGCCGCGGCGCTCGACGGCCGCGGCCTCATGGGGCTTCTCGAAGACGTCGCGAACGAGGGCCTCTTCCTCGCGCCCGGCCCGAGCTTCGGCCCGTACCCGACGCACGTGAGGCTTTGCTACACGGCCGTCCCGCCCGACGCGGCGCTGCGGGGCGTGGACGTCCTCGCGCGGCGGCTCGGCCGCTGAATCGAAGACGAAGAGGGGATTTCTTAGAAGGTGAAGAGGGGAGAAGGTTGGGGAATAGGGCCCGGCGGCCCTACGTTTGCCTCACCATGACGGAAACGCTGACCCTGCCCGTTCTCCCTCTCCGCAACGCCGTCCTCTTCCCGGGCGTGTCGACGCCGATCTCCGCGGGGCGCGGCGGCACGGTGCGTGCGATCGAGGCCGCGCTGCGCGCGGGCGGCGACGCCCTCGTCTTCGCGCTCGCGCAGCGGGCGGACGTCGAGAAGGTGACGCCCGAGGGCCTCTACACGATCGGGACGATCGCGAAGGTGAGCTCGGTCCAGCGCGGCCTCGGCGGGATGCGCCTTCTCCTCGAGGGGCAGCGCCGCGGCATCGCGATGCGCGTGACGGAGAAGAAGGGCGGGATGCTCGAGGCCGTCGTCGTGACGGCGGCCGAGATGGCGCCGCCCGACGCGAAGGACCCGGTCTTTCTCGCGCTCCACAAGGAGGCGCGCGAGCGCGCCGCCGAGCTCGGCGAGAAGCTGGGTCTCCCCGAGGAAGCCGTCGCGCAGTTCCTGGAGCAGGCCGAGGAGCCGGGCCGCCTCGCCGACCTCGTCGCCGGCTACATCGACATCCCGATGGCCGACCGCCAGCAGCTTCTCGAGACGCTGTCCGTCGAGGACCGCCTGCGCCGCGTGCTCGTCGCCGTGCAGCGGCAGATCGGCGTCCTCTCGGCGCAGGAGGACATCCAGTCCAAGGTGAAAGAGCAGATCGGCGACCGCCAGCGCGAGATGCTCCTGCGCGAGCAGCTCCGGGCGATCCAGAAGGAGCTCGGCGAGGGCGAGGGCAAGGACGCCGCGGACCTCGAGGAGCTGAAGAAGAAGCTCGCGGCGCACCCGCTTACCGAGGAGGTGCGCAAGGAGGTCGACCGCGAGCTCGCCCGCCTCGACCGCATCGGCCGCGAGTCGATGGAGTCGCAGGTGATCCGGACGTTCCTCGAGAACGTGGCGGAGCTGCCCTGGGGCGCGCGCAGCGACGACAAGCTCGACGTGAACGAGGCGGCCCGCATCCTCGACGAGGACCACTACGCGCTCGGCGACGTGAAGGACCGGATTCTCGAGTTCCTCGCGGTGCGCCAGATGCGCGCGAAGGCCGAAGGCGCCGAGCCCGCGCCGAAGAAGGACGTCTCGACCGGCAAGGGCCGCATCCTCCTCTTCGTGGGCCCTCCCGGCGTCGGCAAGACGTCGATCGCGAAGTCCATCGCGCGCGCGATGGGCCGCAAGTACGTCCGGATCTCCCTCGGCGGCGCGCGCGACGAGGCCGACATCCGCGGCCACCGGCGCACGTACGTCGGCGCGATGCCTGGGCGCATCGTGCAGGGCCTCAAGCAGGCGGGCACGAAGAATCCGGTCTTCCTTCTCGACGAGATCGACAAGCTGGGCGTGTCTTTTCAGGGCGACCCCGCGAGCGCGCTCCTCGAGGTGCTCGATCCGGCCCAGAACGACTCGTTCACGGACCACTACCTCGGCGTCCCGTTCGACCTTTCGGAAGTCCTCTTCATCGCGACCGCGAACTTCATCCAGAACATCCCGGGCCCGCTCCTCGACCGCCTCGAGGTCGTCGAGTTCTCGGGCTACACGGAGAGGGAGAAGCTCGCGATCGCGCGGCAGTACCTCGTGCCGCGACAGCTCGCCGAAAACGGCCTCGCGGACTCGCAGCTCGCCCTGACGGACGCCGCGATCGCGGAGATCGTCACGAGCTACACGCGCGAGGCGGGCGTGCGGCAGCTCGAGCGCGAGATCGGCAAGCTCGCGCGCAAGGTCGCGCGGAGGATCGCGGCCGGAGAAGTCGCCACCGTGTCCGTCGACGGGGCCGACGTCTTCCCGCTCCTCGGCAAGAAGCGCGTCCATCCCGAAAAGAAGATCGTCACCGACCAGGTGGGCCTCGCGACGGGCATGTACTACACGCCGGCGGGCGGCGACATCATGTTCATCGAGGCGATGCTCATGAAGGGCAAGGGCGAGGTCGTCCTCACCGGCCAGCTCGGCGACGTCATGAAGGAGTCGGCCCGCGCCGCGTGGACGTACGCGCGCTCGCACGCGGCCGAGCTCGGGATCCCCGACGAGGCGTTCGAGCGCGACCTCCACGTCCACGTGCCGGCCGGCGCGATCCCGAAGGACGGACCGTCCGCGGGCATCGCGATGGCGACGTCCATCGTGTCGGCGCTCTCACGGGTGCCGGCGCGCCACGACATCGCGATGACGGGCGAGATCACGCTCTCGGGCCGCGTTCTCCCGATCGGCGGCCTCAAGGAGAAGGTCCTCGGCGCCGTGCGCGCGGGCATTCGCGCGATCGTCCTGCCGAAGGACAATGAGCCCGACCTCGCGGACCTGCCGAAGGAGGTCCGGGACGCGATCGAGGTGCACCCGGTGGACGGGCTCGGCGAGGCGCTCGCCGTCACGCTCCGGGGCGCGAGCTTCCGTGGCGGTCACTTCGTCCTCAGGGACGGCGCCGCGCCAAGTGCGGGGACTCCGGCGCACTGAGGAAGCGCTCGAGAAAGAGGAACGCCGGAAGGGACAGGGCCGCGAGGACGGCCGCGGTTCCGTACGCCGCGGGGAAGCCCGAGCGTCCGATGACCGCGCCGAGCGCGATCGAGCCCGTGCCGATCCCGATGTCGAACGCCGCGAGGATCGCGCCGAACGCCGCGCCCCGGCGCTCCTCGCGCACGTGCCGCGTCACGTGCGCGGCGAAGACCGGGTAGACGTTGCCGAACCCCGCGCCGAAGAGGAACGCCGCGAGCGCGAGGAGCGGCCGGGTCGTCGCGACGGCGAGGAGCGCGAACGCCGCCGCGGTCAGGCCGAGCAGGGGGAACATCACGCGGCGAGGCCCCGCGCGGTCCGCGAACCGCCCGAGAAACGGCCGCAGCACGAGGACCGTGAGCGAGAAGACGGTGAAGAAGAGGCCGCGCGGCGCGAGGCCGTTCTTTTCCGTCCACATCGCGACGAAGCTCGTCACGCCTCCGTAGCCGAAGCTGCAGAGGAAGAGCGCGAGCGAGGGCAGGAGGACGCGCCACTCGACGAGGTCCTTTGTGAAGAACGGCCCGTGCGGCGCCGCGCGCGGCGGGTCCGGCTCCAGGTTCCACGCGATCGCGGCCATGGCGAGGTTCAGGATGCCGACGGACGCGCAGAGCGCCTTCCAGCCGAGCCCGTAGACGGCGAGACCGAGGGCGGGCGCGAACGCGGTCGCGAGGACGGTCGCCATTCCCCAGTAGCCGATTCCCTCGGCGCGCCGCTCGTTCGGGATCAGGCCCGTCATGTACGCGGCCGACGCCGAGAGGAGGCCCGACCAGAAGAGGCCGTGGAAGAACGCGAGGAGGGCGAGAACCTCCCAGCGGGGCGCCAGCGCGTAGGCGAAGGCGAAGAGGGCGATCGCGACGCTGGAGACGATCAGCATCCGGCGCCGCCCGATCCGGTCCGCGAGCGCGCCCGTCAGCGGCGCCGAGAGCGCGGACGCGTACGTCAGGAGGCCGAGGAAGAGGCCGGCGGCCGTCGTCGACCCGCCGAGCTCGAGGATCCGGAACGGCGCGGTCGGGAGGAGCTGGAAGAGCGACAGGAAGACCGTGAACGTGAACCCGCACATCACGAAGAACTTGCGCGTGAAGAGGCGGTCGGCGCTCACGGCCGAAGTCTAGAGGGAGGAACGGCCGGGAAAAAAAGAGGCCGCCCTTCCGGGCGGCCTGGCAGGAGGTTGGATGTGCGCAACCGGTCTATCGCACGCTCCGTGCCAGCCATTTCGCGCCGAAACGGCGCGGTGCGACCTCTCGGGAGGACCCTAGGCCTCGAGAACGATGTCGAAACGTTCGTGGTGGAGGTGCTCGTCGCTCTGGACGTGGATCGGCATCCCGATCCGCTCCTCGAGCTCCTCGACCAGCCGGCGCTCCTCCCCGACGAGCGACCGGTACACCTCGGGGTGGACGCGGAGCATGAGGGAGTGCGCCTCGCCCTCCTCCACGCGCTTGGCGATCTCGCGGCGGATCTCGAGAACGATCGTCGGCACGCTCTTCGTCCTGCCGGAGCCCGCGCAGTAGGGGCAGGGCATCGTGAGGGCGCGCTCGAGGCTCTGCCGCTGGCGCTTGCGCGTGATCTCGACGAGGCCGAACTCGGACACGGGGAGCATCCGGTTCTTCGAGCGGTCTTTCTTCAGCTCGGTCTCGAGCACCGTGAAGAGCTCCTGCCGGTGCCCTTCCTCCTCCATGTCGATGAAGTCCACGACGAGGAGGCCGCCGAGGTCGCGGAGGCGGATCTGCCGGACGATCTCCTGAACGGCCTCGAGGTTCGTCTTCACGACGGTCTCCTCGAGCCGCTTCTTGCCGACGAACTTGCCCGTATTCACGTCGATCGCGACGAGCGCCTCGGTCTGGTTGATCACGATGTAACCGCCGGACTTCAGCCAGACCTTCGACTTGAGCGCGTTCTCGATCTCGCTCTCGACGCCGTACTCCTCGAAGAGCGGCGTCGACTTGCGGTACAGCTTCACCTTCGAGACGAGGGAGGGCTGGACCTGGTCGAGGAACTCGACGATCCGCTGGTACTCCTCGTCGTCGTCCACCCACAGCGTGGTGAAATCCGAGCCGAAGACGTCGCGCGCCGCACGGAGCGTGAGGTCGAGGTCCCGGTGCAGGAGCGTCGGCGCGCCGGAGCGCTCGCCCTTCTTGCGGATCTGCTCCCAGAGCTTCGTGAGGTAGCGCCGGTCCGCGGCGAACTCCTCGGCGGCGCGCCCCTCGCCGGCCGTGCGCACGATGTAGCCGCCCGGGCCCTTCTTCAGCGCGGTCAGGATGTCCTTGAGCCGGGCGCGCTCCTCCTCGTTCTCGATGCGCCGCGACACGCCGACGTGGTCGATCGTCGGCATGTAGACGAGGGTGCGGCCCGGGAGCGTCACGTGCGTCGTGACGCGCACGCCCTTGTGCGCGATCTGGTCCTTCGTGACCTGGACGACGAGCTCCTGCCCCTCGCGGAGCAGCTCGTCGATCGACGGGAGGACGGGTTTCGGGAGGCTCTCGTCCGGGACTGCCGAGCCCGTGCCCGTCTCGGAGGCCGGCGACGCGGCCGCGTCGTGCGGGAGCGCGGCCGCCACGGCGTTGATCGCCTCGGCCGCGCCGCCGGAGCCGAAGGCGTCGAAGTCGTCCACTTCCTCGCCGACGTCGGCGACGTAGAGGAACGCGTCCTTCTCGAGGCCGACGTCCACGAACGCCGACTGCATGCCGGGCAGGACGCGCGTCACGCGCCCCTTGTAGATGTTTCCGACGGTCCCGCGCTGCTTGCGGCGCTCGATCTGCACCTCGGCGACGCGCCCCTCCTCGAGGACGGAGATGCGCGTTTCGCGGTCGGAGGCCGAGACGAGGAGCTCCTTCAGCACGGAGGGAGTGTACGCGGAGGACGGCCCGGGACCGCGGCTACTGAAAGTACCCGTTCACGTCGATCGCGAAATGGATCGGCGCCGCCGAGACGTTCTGGACGGTGACGGAGGCCGTGCCCGAGCGGGAGACGAGAACGAGCGCGTTGTTGGCCCGGGTCCGTCCCGCGGCGAAGCTCACCGTGCCCATCGGAGGATTCCCACCGTCCGACGCGAAGACGCGGAGAGAACCCCCGCCGGACGGCGTCACGACGACGACGTTCGTCGAGACCGCGGCCGCGGTCGCGGGAATGCCGCAGACGCCAGCGAGATCGAAGCGGCGCAGCGCGGCCGCGGGCAGGGCGGGGCCGCCGAGCGGTCCGTCGGGGAGCCGGGTGTCGAGGAGCCTGCAGGGGGGCAGCGGGTGGTAGGAGAGCGGAGCGGGCGGCACGTTCGCGGAAAGGCAGGGGGAGAACTCGGACGTGTTCCCGAGCCCGTCCGTGGCCGTCGCCGTGACCACCGCGCCCGCCTGGAGGGTCGTGGGGAACGTCGCGACGAACGACGCGTCGCCCGCGGAATTCGTGGTCACGCCGACGGCGCCGAGGAACGACTGACCTTCTCCGTCTCCGGAGGCGTTGCATGCGGTGCTCGCGAAGACTTCGATCGTGAACGTCGAGTTCGGCACGCTGTTGAGAGTCCCCGTGACGGCGATCCCCGAGGCGACGGGCGCGGCGGACGTGAGGAGCGGGAAGTTCTGCAGGAGATTCGGGCCGATGTCGGCGTCCATCGCGTCGTTCGGGGTGATCCGGTTCGGGTTGTCGAGGACGAAGTCGAGGTCGATCCCGAACGTGTTCGCGAAGATCGCGTTTTGCGAGACCGTGACGCGGTCGCTGCCGCCCTCGATCGCGACGCCCGCGAGGGAATGGAACGCGATGACGTTCGCCGCCGCCGGACTCCCCCCGATGGTCACGCGGGCGCTCTGGACGGTGTCGACGCCCGCGCGCTGGATCCCGAGCCCCACCCCGCCGGAGGCGTCCGGGCCGATGACGTTCCCCTGGATCAGGACGTCGGTCGAACGAAACACCCGGATCCCGAACTCGCTGTTCCCGGAGATGAGGTTGCCGGCGCCGGGCGAAGTCCCGCCGATCGTGAAGGGAGGCACCGGGCCGTTGGGGGTCGCGTAGTCCAGCTCGATTCCGTTCTGGTTGGGGACGGCGAAAAGACCCGTGACGTCCGTCCCGATGCGGTTTCCGGTGATGACGACCGGCCCGCCCTGAACGAAGACGCCGTAGGCCGTGTTGCCGGAGATCACGTTGCCCTCGCCGGCCAGCGGGCCCCCGATGAAAGTGGTGCCCTGCACGGATGCGTCGACTTCGACGCCGACGAGATTGGGGCGAGCGGATGTTCCGGTCGGGTCCGTCCCGACGAAGCTCCGGGTGAGCTTCGAATTTCCCCAGAGCTGGAGGCCGAAGTAGGGGCAGTACGTGACGAGAAGAGCCTTCAGGTTCGAGTTGTACGCGGCCAGGCCCCGGCTGAAGGGCGGGAGCAGGGAGCCGTCGATCCCGATGAGCGGGGTTCCCGAATAGCCGGGTTGGGTCGTGCCGTCCACGGAGCCGCCGAGGAGCGTGGGCAGCTCGGAGAGCGGCCGGATTATCCGGAGGCCGGAGCCGATCGCAAAGGCGATCGTGCTTCCCGGAGCGGCGTTCGCGTCCGCGATGGCCTGGCGCAGCGAGCCCGGGCCGCTGTCGTTCGTGTTCGTCACCGTGAGCGTGGCCGCCGAGAGCGGGCAGGCGAGCAGGAACCCGAGGAGGAGCGCGCGGCTCTTCATGTACAGGGATTATTCCACCCGGCGTCGCTCGTACACGCGTCAGACGTTCACGTACCGCCGGTACGCGACCGACAGCACGAGCCCGACCATGCACCACGTCGCGATGAGCGACGAGCCGCCGTACGACAGGAACGGCAGCGTGATCCCCGTCGTCGGGAGCACGCCGACGTTCATCGCGACGTTCACGAGGAACTGTCCCGCGATGTTCACGATCAGGAGCAGGACGAGCATCGACCCGCCGCGGTCGCGCGCGTCCCTTGCGATGGCGAGGGCCCTCGCGATCAGGAACCCGTACGCGCCGAGGAGGACCGCGACGCCCACGAACCCCCACTCCTCGGCGAGGGCCGCGAAGATGAAGTCCGTGTGGCGCACCGGCAGGAACCCGAGCCGGCTCTGCGTGCCCTGCTTCCAGCCCTTCCCGAGGATCCCGCCCGAGCCGATCGCGATGCGCGCCTGACGCACCTGGTAGCCGGCGCCGCGCGCCGCGAGGTTCGGGTCGAGAAACGTCCGGATGCGGTCCTTCTGGTAGTCCTTCAGGAGGAACCACGAGCCGCCGACCGCGAGCGTCCCCGCGATGAGGAGCGCCGCCCACCAGCGGCCCTTCAGGCCCCCGAAGAAGAGCGCTCCGGCGATGAACGGGAGGTACGTGAGCGCGACGCCGAGGTCGGGCTGGAGGAGGACGAGGAGGACGGGGACGCCGACGGCGGCCGCGATCGCGACGATCGTGCGGGTCTTGAGAATCGGCCGGTCGTCGTTCTCGAGAATCCACGCGAGGAGGAGCGCGATCGAGATCCGCGCGAACTCGGACGGCTGGAGCTGGAAACCGCCGCCGATCTTGATCCACGATTTCGAGCCCGCGATGCGCTTGCCGAAGAGCGGCAGCCACAGGAGGACGAGAAGCGTGAGGCCGTAGAGGCCGGGCGAATACTGCAGGAGGATCCGGTAATCCACCGCGAGAAAGACTCCCGCCGCGATGAGGCCGAGCACCGCGAACAGGACCTGCTTGCCCGCGAGGTCTCCCCGCGGCGAGCCGGCCGTCGTCGAGATGACCATGACGATGCCGAACACGGTGAGAAGGGCGGCGAGGAGGAGAAACCTCAGGTCGATCCGGCGGGGGAGGACCTCGGCGAGGCGCGACACTCAGTTCGCCCCGCGCGGCGCCGCGCTCCCCGCCTGCGCGACGACCGGCGGCGGGCCGGCCCGGCGCTTCGTGACCCAGTAGTCCGCCATCTTCGCGGCGAGCGGCGCGGCCGCGCTCGACCCGTGCTCGCCGTGCTCGGCGAAGACGACGACGACGATCTGCGCGTCGTCCTTCGGCGCAAAGCCGATGAACCAGCCGTGGTCGCGCAGCTGCTCGGGGAGGAGATGGCCCTTCTTCGCTTCTTTCTGCCCGACGACCTGGACCGAGCCCGTCTTGCCGCAGAGGTCGAGGCCGGCGACGCGCGAGCCGTACGCGGTCCCGCCCGGCTGGTTCACGACGCGCCAGAGGCCGTCGAGGACGATGTCGCGCGGGAGGCCCGTCCACGCGACGGACTCCTTCACGGCGGGCCGGTAGACGAAGCGCTCGCCCGAGCGCACGTTCTCGCCGATGTGAAAGAGGTGCGGCGTCGGAAGGGCGCCGTCCGCGTTCGCGATCCCGCACAGCGCGCGCGCGAGCTGGAGGGCCGAGACGAGGACGGGGCCCTGCCCGATCGCGACGGAGATCGTCTCGCCCGCGTACCAGGGGTGCTTGCGCACCGTGGCGCTCCACTCCGACGAGGGGACGATGCCGGCCTTCTCGTGCGCGAGGTCGATCCCGGTCGCGCGGCCGAAGCCGAAGTGCTTTCCCGTGTCGGCGATCGCGTCGATCCCGAGGCGCTTGCCCATCGTGTAGAAGTACGAGTCGCAGGAGACCTGGAGCGCCGTCGCGAGGTCCACGCTCCCGTGCTTCCCGTGGCAGCGGAACGGGCGGCCGTAGAACGTGAGCCCGCCGGGACAGAAGACGCGCTCCTTCGGGTCGATGCCGTGCTTGAGGATCGCGTACGCCATGAACGGCTTCCACGTCGAGCCCGGCGAGTAGAGGTTCTGCAGGACGCGGTTGTTGAGGGGGCGGTTCGGGTCCGTCAGGATCACGTCCCACTCGGCGCGCGTCACGCGCCGCGTGAAGAGGTTAGGGTCGTACGCGGGCGCCGAGACGAGCGCCAGCACCTCGCCCGTCTTCGGGTCGAGCGCGACCGCCGCTCCGACCTTTCCGGCGAAATGGTCCTCCGCGAGGTGCTGGAGCCCGGCGTCGATCGTGAGCTGGAGCGTGTTGCCCGGCATCGGGTCGACGTGGCCGGACTCGCCGACCTCGCGGCCGAACGAGTCGATCACGTACGAGCGCGAGCCCGAGAAGCCCGCGAGGAGGTCCTGGTAGGAGGCCTCGACGCCCTGCTGCCCGATCGCCTCGCCCGGCTGCGGCAGCGACTCGTCTCCGGGGCGCGTCTTCGCGCGCGCGGCGACCTGCTCGGCCGTCGCCTCGCCGAGCTGGCCGAGGAGGTGCGCCGCGACGGTCCCCTGCGTGTAGACGCGGCGCTCCGTCTTCTGGACGACGAGCTCGGGGTGCTCGAGCGCGCGCGCCTGCACGGCGCCGACCTCCGAGACCGTCAGGTTCTCCTGGAGGACGACCGGCACGAAGTCGTAGTACGAGCGGTCGCGTTCGACGCGCCGCTTCATCTCGTCGAACGGCCGGTTGAAGAGCTCGGCGACGAACCGGATCGAGGCGTCGAGGTCCTTCGTCTCCCGGCGGTACAGGAGAAGCGTGAAGGAGGGCTCGTTCTCGGCCAGGACGACGCCGTTGCGATCCAGGATGAAGCCGCGCGGGGCCGTGACGGGGACCTTGCGCATGCGGTTGTTCTCGGCCTGGCGCTCGTAGTCCTCGCCGCGCAGCACCTGGTGGACCCAGTAAACGCCCGCGAGGAGGCCGAGAAGGCCCCACAGGATCCGCAGCGCGAGGTCGATGCGCGAGAGAACGGGGCGGCGGTCTTCGCGGGCGCTGGCCGGCATCAGTTCAACCGCATCCGGCGCCGCGCGTCGCGCCTCTGCCGCCACGGGACCCGCGACGCGGCGTGGAGCGCGCCCCCGAGGAGGCCGGTCGTCGCCGCGCGGCCCAGGAGGAGCCACGGCGCGGGGGCGAGGAAGTCGCCGCGGAGGACCCAGAGGAGAAACGTGAGCGTCAGGGCCTCGGCCAGGACGGCGCCGGCGAGCAGCCCGCCGACCGCGAGAGGCTTCTCGACGATCGTCCGCGCTCCGATCGTCGCGAGGAGGTAGCCCGTCAGGATCTTCGAGAAGGCGTGCAGACCGAGGAGGCCCTGCGGCCCCTGGAGCGCGTCCTCGATGAGGCCCGCGGGCAGGCCCGCGAGCAGCGCCGGCACGACGGCGCCGCCGCGCGCCATGTATGCGACGACGAGGAGGAAGAAGTCGGGAGGCGCGGGGAAGCGAAGCGCTCCGAGCGCGAGCGTCGCGAGGACGGCGAGGGCGAGGCCGATCGCGACGCGAAGGGTCTTCACCGGCGCTCTCCGGCCGCGGGGCCGCCCTGCACGTCCGCGCGCTTGACGGGCGGGAGGACGAACACCATCGACTCGCGGCGCGGGTCGGTCGCCGGCTCCAGCTGAATGTCCCAGAAGAGCGTGCTCTTGCGCGTCATCGCCGAGACGCGGCCCACGGGCAGGCCGTTCGGGTAGACGCCGTCCGTCCCCGAAGAAACGACGAGGTCGTTCTTCTCGACGGGCTCGATCGTGGGGACGTACTCGACGGCGATCCCGCCCCTGCCGTCCCCCTTGGCGACGCCCGCGCGCGCGCCGCGCGGGAGGAGGACGCCCGCGGCGGCGGTCTTGTCGGAGAGGAGCTGAAGGCGGGCCGTGCGCGGGCCGACCGCGATCACGCGGCCGACGAGGCCGCCCGGCGCGACGACGACGCCGTCGACGCGGACGCCGTCGGACGAGCCGCGGTCGAGGAGGCCCGTGCGGAACGGGCCCGAGGACTCGATCGCGATGAGGCGGGCGGGCACGGTGCCCGCGGGCGGCGACGGCTGCGCGCCGAGGAGCTCGAGGAGGCGCGTCTTGTCGCGCTCGGCGTCGCGGAGCCTCAGGAGCTCGCCTTCGAGGCGCTCGATCTCGCCCGAGAGCGAGCGGTTCGCCCCGAGGAGGCGCCGTCGCGACGAGGCCCAGGTCCCGACGTCGGCGGCCCCCGCGCGCAGGGCCGTCACGCCCTCGACGAACGGAGACACGGCGGCAAGAAGCCACGCCTGGCCGGCGGTCCGCCCACCGGGCCGTCTCACCTGGAGAGACAGCCCGACGAGGCACAGCGAGAGCAGCACCGCCAGCAGGATCTCGGGTCGGCGGGCGGCGAGTGACGGCGAAGCCACGCGCGCCTAGTCGAGGCTGATCTTCCGCAGGAGGTCGACGTCCGCGAGCATCGCGCCGGTCCCGAGCGCGACGGACGAGAGCGGATCCTCGGCCGTCGCGATCGGAAGCCCCGTCTCCTCGCGCAGGCGCCGGTCGAGGTTCTTCAGCATCGACCCGCCGCCCGTGAGGACGATGCCCTTGTCCATGATGTCGGCCGAAAGCTCGGGCGGCGTCTTCTCGAGCGCGACACGGACGGCGTCGAGGATGATCCCGACGGTCTCCGCCAGCGCCTCGCGAACCTCCGCGTCCGTCAGCGTGAGCGTCTTGGGCACGCCCTCGACGAGGTCGCGGCCCTTGATCTCCATCGAGATGGGCTCGTCGAGCGGGTAGGCGGAGCCGATCTCGATCTTGATCTGCTCGGCCGTGCGCTCGCCGATGAGGAGGTTGTACTTGCGTTTGATGTACTGAATGATCGCTTCGTCCATCTCGTTCGACGCGACGCGCACGGACTTCGAGTAGACGATGCCTGCGAGCGAGATGACGGCGACGTCCGTCGTGCCGCCCCCGATGTCCACGATCATGTTGCCCGTGGGCTCCGTGATCGGAAGGCCCGCGCCGATGGCGGCCGCCATCGCCTGCTCGACGATGAAGACCTCGCTCGCGCCCGCCTGGAGCGCGGAGTCCTTCACGGCGCGCTTCTCGACCTGCGTGATGTCGGACGGGACCGAGATGACGATCTTCGGGCGCACGAACAGCGACCGGCCGTGCGCCTTCTTGATGAAGTAGTCGAGCATCCGCTCCGTGACCTCGAAGTCGGCGATGACGCCGTCCTTCATGGGCCGGATCGCGACGATGTTCCCGGGCGTGCGGCCGAGCATCTCCTTGGCGGCGCTCCCGACGGCCTCGACCCTGTTGGAGATCTTGTTGACGGCGACGATCGAGGGTTCGCGGACGACGATGCCGCGGCCCTCGGCGAACACGAGCGTGTTTGCCGTGCCGAGATCGATCGCGAGGTCGGAGGAGAAGATCGAGAAGAAAGAGCGCAGGGCCAAGGGGCGATTCCTTTCGGGGGTCGGCGGGAGACCGCCGGGGTCAGTTGCTGATGAGGACCGTTTCTCGCTTGATCGTCTCGCCGCCCGCCGTGCGGGCCTTGATGACGATCGTCTGCATGCCGTCGCCGCCGATCGTGACGATCTTCCGGAAGCTGCCGTCGGCGTTCACGTCGGTCATCTCCCCGTTCACGGTGACAAGTGCTCCGGGGACCGTCCTTCCCACGAGGACGACGGAGGAGCCGACGACGTTCGGACGCTGCGTGATCACGAGGTCGGGCGGGAGCGCGTCTCCCTGGACCGCGGCCTGGTCGCCGCCGACGGCCTTGAAGCGCCGCTCGGCCGTCCACTCCGAGTAGAGAGTCGGGGAGCCCTTCTTCACGGTGCGCACGTGCCAGAAGTAGAGGCCCGGGTCGTGCACCTGGATGAGCGTGTCGGCCTGGGGGCGCTCGGACGGGAAGCCGGGGAGGACGGAGTCCTTCACGAAGAGCCGGCTGGCGGCAATCTCCACCTGGTAGCTGCTCGCCTCCTTGACCGGGGACCACCGGAGGCGCAGGGGCTCGGTCTTGCGGAGGTCGACGAGAAGGTTGTCGTCCGGCGCGAGGAGGGCGGGCGCGTCCGGCAGGGACGTCTTCGGGCCGATCGGGCCGCCGCGCGCGGCGACGGCGCGCTCGCGCACGCCGAGCGTGACGCTCTGGCCCGCGGCGTTCGAGAGGACCGTCGAGCCGCGGTAAGAAGACACGGACGTGGAGGTCGCGTCCTGCTGCATCCCGACGGAGGAGTTCGAGTCGATGCTCGCCGTCGCGACGTCCGTCGACACCTTCGAGCGGCTCTTCTCGCCGGTCGAGACGTCGGTCGTGCCGACGACGAGCTTCGGGTTCGAGCCGCCCGCGTTCGCGTGGACCTCGAAGAGGGTCTCGGGCCGGATCCGGTACATCGTCCCGTCGTTCCAGAGGACCTCGGCCGTCCCGTTCGGGCCCGTCTTGACGAAGTCGCCCTCGTGGAGCGGCATGCTCTGGCGGAGCGTCTCCCAGGTCGTGCGGTTCGCGCGCTGGATCTGCACGGTGCCCGCGACGTCCGCGACGTGCGCCTCGCTCTTGATGACGGCGCCCGCCATGATCTTCAGCGCGGTGGACTTCACGTCGAGGGCGGTCCTGATCGCGCGCTCGTTCTGTCCGGTCGCGAGGTCCTTGCGCGCGTCGAGGAGCTTCTCGTCGGCCGAGGCGATCTCGCGCTGGAGGAGCGGAGCGTCCTGCTGCTTTTTCGCGCGGGAGAGGACGTCGGCGGCGTCGGCGATCTCCTGCGCGGCGCGGCGCGCGGAGTCGTCCCGCTTCACGAAGAAGAAGACGCCGCCCGCGACGAGGCCCGCGATCACGAGGAACCCCACGACGATCCGGACCAGCATTTGCGTCGAGACGTAGTACCACTCGAGCTGCGACTCGAGGTCCCGACCCTTCTTGTTGTCCATCATGGCGCCTTCGTTTTCCGGAAACCCTTCTAGAAACGGATGTTATAGCACGCGAAGGCCTTGCCGGGCGCCCCCGGCCGGGCCGGAACCGCCAACTTTACCCCCGCCTGTCTGTAAGGTATCGTCGCCCGTTCTTTCGGGTGGCGGCACCGCGCGATGCGGGCCGTGCCCGGCTCCGGAGAAGAAATGCTCAAACAGCTGCGCGAGAACTTCAAGCACCTCAAGTGGATCCTCTGGGGGGTCATCGCCGTCTTCGTCCTCTTCGTCTTCGTGGACTGGGGCATGGGCAATTCGCGCGGCGCCGGGACCGACACGACGCTCGCCGCCAAGGCGGGCGGCATCCGCGTGACGACGGCGGAGTTCCAGAAGGAATACGCCTTCGCCGAGGAGCGCTACCGGCAGGCCTACGGCAAGAACTTCAGCCCCGAGCTCGCGCGCGCGATGAACCTGCCCGAGCAGGTCCTGAACGGGATGATCGACCGGCGCCTCCTGCGCGGCGAGGCGGAGAAGCTCGGAATCAAGGTGACGGACGAGGAGCTCACGCAGCACCTCCTCGGCATCAAGGACCCGCAGACGGGCCGGCCGCTGTTCGTGAAGGACGGCGTCTTCGTGGGCGACGCCGCGTACAAGCGCATCCTCGCCGCGAACCGCCTCTCGCCCGAGAGCTTCGAGGCCGACTCGCGCGACGCGCTCGTCCTCGAGAAGCTGAACCGGTTCTACACGCAGTCGATGGTCGTCGGCGACGACGACGTGAAGGCCGAGTACGAAGGCCGCAACGTGAAGGCGAAGATCGCCTACGCGCTCGCGCCCCCGGCCGCCGCGGCGCCCGCGGCCGTGTCGGATCAGGAAGCCGAGGCGTGGTTCAAGTCGAACCCGACGCCTTACATGCAGCCCGAGAAGCGCAAGGCGAAGTACCTGCTCGTCGAGACCTCGAAGATCCGCCCCTCGATCCAGGTGACGGACGCCGACGTGCAGGCCGACTACACCGCGAACACCGAGGCCTACCGCAAGGGCGAAGAGGTCCACGTCCGCCACATCCTCTACAAGGTCGACGGCGCCAGCGACGCGGCCCAGAAAGCCAGGGCCGACGCCGCGGTGAGAAAGCTGAAGGGGGGCGCGGACTTCGCCGCCCTCGCGAAGGCCGAGTCCGACGATCCCGGCTCGAAGGCGAACGGCGGCGACCTCGGGTCCTTCCCGAAGGGCCGCATGGTCAAGGAGTTCGATGAGGCCGCGTTCGGCGCGAAGGAGAAGGAAATCGTCGGGCCCGTCCGTTCCAGCTTCGGGTACCACGTGATTCAGGTTCTCGAGCGGACGGGCGAGCGTGTCCAGCCGTTCTTCGAAGTCGCGCCCGGAATCCGCCAGCGCCTCCAGGAGGATCGCGCGCGCGAGGAAGCCAAGCGGCTCGCCCTCTCGGTCTCGGAGAAGGTCGCGAAGCTCGGGAAGCCCTCGGACGACGACCTCCGGAAGCTCGCGTCCGCCGGCGTCACGTTCAACGAGACCGACTTCCTCGCGCGGACGGACGCGCCCGCGGGGATCGGGTTCAACCCGCAGTTCACGGAGAAGCTCTTCGGCCTGAAGGAAGGCGAGACCGCCGCCGCCGGCGTCTCGACGGCGCGCGGCGAGGCGATCGTCAAGTGCGTCGAGATCCGGAAGCCCGGCCTTCCGGCGTTCGCCGAGGTCAAGGCGCGCGTCCTTTCCGACATCCAGAAGAAGAAGCAGGACGAGGCGACGCTCACGAGCGTGAAGCAGGCGCTCGAGTCCGCCGGCTCGCTCGAAGCGTTCGCGAAGAAGGCGAACCTCAAGGTCGAGACGCCCGACGCGTTCCCGAAGTCCGGGCCCATCCCGGGTCTCGGCGCGCCGAAGGCCGTCCTCGACGCCGTGTTCGCTGCGAAGGCGGGCGAGACGAAGGGACCGGTCGCGCTCGATGCGCGCGGCGCCGTCGTCTTCCGTATCGAGAGCGTCACGCCGTTCGACGCCGCCGCATTCGAGAAGGAGAAGGCCGCCATCAAGGAGCAGCTTCGGGGGCAGAAGGCCTCCCGCGTGCTCCAGGCGCTCATCCAGCGGCAGCGGTCCGACCTCAAGGTGGAGTTCAACAAGGACCTCCTCTCGCGGATGGCCGGGGCGCGCACGTAGCGCGGTGCACGTAACATAGGGGCGTGATCGCGCGCCTCACGGGGACGATCCTCGACCTGAAGACGGACAGGGTCGTCCTCGACGTGCATGGCGTGGGCTACGAGCTCGCGATCCCTCTCGGGACGTTCTCGGCGCTGCCGGCCGCGGGCGAGAAGGCCGTCCTCCACGTCCACACGCACGTCCGCGAGGATGCGCTCCAGCTCTTCGGGTTCGCGACGCCGCAGGAGAAATACGTCTTCGAGCGGCTCCTCTCCGTCTCGGGCATCGGGCCGAAGGTCGCGCTCACGGTGCTATCGGGCCTGCCGCTGCCGGAGCTCGTCGGCGCGATCGCCTCGCAGAACGCGCGGGTCCTCGCGACGATCCCGGGCGTCGGCAAGAAGCTCGCCGAGCGCCTCGGCCTCGAGCTGAAGGAGAAGCTCGCGGGGTTCGGCCTCGGCGGCGCGGCGGGCGCTCCGGCGGGGAAGACGTCCGTCGTGGACGACGCGATCGGCGCGCTCCAGAACCTCGGCTACAAGGCCCTCCAGGCCGAGCAGGCCGTCGAGAGCGCCGTGCGCCTCGTCGGGACGGGCGACCTCAACAAGATCCTGTCGGCCGCGCTGAAGTCGCTGGCCCGATAATCGGCGCATGGACGAACGGATCCTCTCGGGCGTCCTCCAGACGGAGGAGGCCGACCCCGAGATCACGCTCAGGCCGCGGGCGCTGCCGGAGTTCATCGGGCAGCCGAAGCTCAAGGAGACGCTCGGCGTCTTCCTGCAGGCGGCGCGGCAGCGCCAGGAGCCGCTCGACCACGTTCTGCTCTCGGGCCCGCCCGGCCTCGGGAAGACGACGCTCGCGCACATCATCGCCCGCGAGATGGGGGCGCAGATCCGCGTGACGTCCGGCCCCGTCCTCGAGAAGGCGGGCGACCTCGCGGCTCTGCTCACGAACCTCGCGCCGGGCGACGTCCTCTTCATCGACGAGATCCACCGGATGCCGCCGGCCGTCGAGGAGATCCTCTATCCCGCGATGGAGGACGGAAAGCTCGACCTCGTGATCGGCTCGGGCCCGGGCGCGCGGACGGTCGAGCTCCGGCTCCCGCCCTTCACGCTCGTCGGAGCGACGACGCGCGCGGGCCTCCTCTCTCAGCCGTTCACGTCCCGTTTCGGGATCACGCACCGCCTCGACTACTACGACGCCGACGCCCTCGGGACGATCGTGACGCGCTCGTCCCAGATCCTCGGCTGCCCGGTGGACGCCGACGCCGCACGCGAGATCGCCAAGCGCAGCCGCGGCACGCCGCGCATCGCGAACCGGCTTCTCCGGCGCGTGCGCGACTACGCCGAGGTCGCGGGAGAGACGCGCATCTCGGCGGGCGCCGCCGAGACGGCGCTCGACAAGCTCGAGGTGGACCACCACGGTCTCGACGAAGTCGACCGCCGCATCCTCTCGACGATGATCGAGCGTTTCGGCGGTGGTCCCGTCGGGCTGTCGGCGCTCGCGCACTCCCTCGGCGAGGACAAGGGCACGCTCGAGGACCTGTACGAGCCGTTCCTGCTGCAGTCGGGGTTCCTCCAGCGCACCCCGAAGGGGCGCGTCGCGTCGGCCCTCGCCTACCGGCACCTCGGCCTCAAGCCGGCCTCGGGTCCGGGAACGCTGTTTGGCTGACGGGCGCCCGCGGCGCGGGATTCTCGTCTACAACCCGAAGGCGGGCGGCGCGGCGCGGCGGATCGACGTACCCGGCGTCGTGAGGCGCGCGGCCGCGCGCGGCCTCGCGCTCGACGCGCTCCCGACCGAGCGGCCGCGCCACGCGACCGAGCTCGTCGCCGATCGCCTCGGAGACGCGCTCGACCTCGTGGCCGTCGCGGGCGGCGACGGCACGCTCGGCGAGGCGGCGGAGGCGCTGCTCGGGCGAAACGTCCCGATCGCGATCCTTCCGGCGGGGACGACGAACGTCGTCGCACGCGAGTACGGCGTCGCGGACCGGAAGACGGCCGAAGCCGCGCTCTTCTCCGCACGTACGCGGCCGCTCACGGTCTTCCACGCCGCGGGCCGCGCCTGCCTCATCGGCGCGGGCGTCGGGTTCGACGCGCGCGTCATGACGCACACCGTGCCGATTCTCAAGCGGCTCTTCGGCCGTACGGGCATCGGCTGGACGGCGACGCTGGAATGGGCGAAGTACGAGTTCCCCGCGATCGAGGTCGAGGGCGTGGACGCTCACGGGGTGCCGTTCCGCCGCGAGGCGACGTTCGTCCTCTCGGCGAACACGGCGCGCTACGGCGGCGACCCGATCCTCTCGCCGCACGCGGACCCGACGGACGACCTGCTCGACCTCGTGCTGTTCACGTCGCGCTCGCGGAAGACGCTCATGTTCTTCTACCACCACCTCTCGGGCGGGAAGGGGGCGCACCTCCTCGACGAGGGTGTCTCGCGGATGGCCGTGCGCTCGTTCACCGCGCGCTCGAAGGCGGGCTACGAACTGGAAGTCCAGGTCGACGGCGACGCCGCCGGCATGACGCCGGTCACGGTCGGCCCTGCGGCGGGGCACGTCTCGATCCTCGTGCCGTGAATCCTCAGACGAGCTCGATCCTTGCGCGGTGCTCCCGTGCCGATGCGAGCGCGGCGTCGCGCGTGAGGAGCGGCGCGCCGAGCGCCTCGGCCAGGGCGACGTACGCCGCGTCGTAGGCCGTCAGCGCCCCTCGCAACTCCCAGACGCGGCCCGCGAGCGCGACGTGGGGATAGCGCGTCAGCGGCAGATCGAGAAGGTCTTCGACGGCCTCGGCCGCCCGCGACGGGTGGAGGATTCCTCGCCGTTCGAAACGCCGAAGAACATGCAGGACCTCGAGGTCGAGGAGGTGGGGAGCGTGTAGCGAGGCACCGCCCGCGAAGAGGCGGCTGCGCAAGCGCACGGCCTCCGGTTCGCCCAGAAGGACGTCGACGACGACGGACGCGTCGACGACGGTCAGAGCGGGCCCCGCAAGCGGCGGACCTCGGCCGCGCTTCCCTTGAACCGCACGGGCTCGCGGCTTTCGAGGCGCTTGCGGATCTCATCGGGGGTCGGGCGGTCGGCGGCGCGGCGGGCTTCCCCGAGGAGGTAGTCCGACAGCGACATGCCCGCCAACGCGGCACGGGATTTCAGCTTGCGGTGAAGATCATCGGGGACGTTGCGGATCTGGATCATCGTGGACATGCGATTAGATTACTCGCATGTGGAGCACATGTGAAGGCCCCTGGCCGCTAGTTCTCCCGGTAGTGGCAGCCCTTCGAGACGGGGTTCTTGAAGGCCGCCGTCGCGATCGCGTGCGCCGCGCGGACGCCGTGCGTCAGGTCGACGATCTCCTTGCTGATCTTCGTGACCTCGTAGAAGCGCAGGATGCGTTTCTCGAGGTCGCGCAGGTCCGCGACGGCGCGGGCGAGGCGCGCGGTCGTCCGCACGATCCCCACGTAGTTCCACATCGTGTTCCGGATCGTCGCCCAGTCCTGCTGAAGGAGCGCCGGGTCCTCGTTCGCCGCGTCGCCTGGCGACATCCAGTCCGGGATCGCGCGGAAGGCGCCCGCGGGCTGCCGCCCTTCCTTCTTCAGGCGCGCCGCGATCGAGGTCGCGGCTGCGTCTCCCCAGACGAGCCCTTCGAGGAGCGACGTCGACGCGAGGCGGTTCGCGCCGTGGACGCCCGTGCAGCTCGCCTCGCCCACGGCGTAAAGGCGGCGGATCGTCGTACGCCCGTCGAGGTCCACGAGGACGCCGCCGCAGTGGTAGTGCGCGGCGGGGACGACCGGAATCGGCTCGTTGGCAATGTCGATGCCGAGCGCCGCGCAGCGCGCGGCGATCATCGGGAAACGCTCGCGGATTCCGAGGCCGTCGTGGGACTTGAAGTGCCGCGCGAGGTCGAGGTAGACGCAGGGGTCGCCGCGCTCGGTCATCTCCGTGACGATCGCGCGCGTCACGATGTCGCGTGGCGCGAGGTCCTTGCGGCGGTCGTACCGGCGCATGAACGCCTCGCCCGAACGGTTCACGAGGACCGCGCCCTCGCCGCGCAGCGACTCGGAGATCAGGAAGCCCTCCGCGTCCTCGTGGTAGAGCGCCGTCGGGTGGAACTGCACGTACTCGAGGTTCAACGTCGCGGCGCCCGCGCGCTCGGCCATCGCGAGGCCGTCCCCGATGGCGTGGCGCGTGTTCGTCGTGTGGAGGAAGAGCCGCCCGACGCCGCCGGTCGCGAGGACCGTGAATTCCGCGAGGACGGTGTGGACGCGGGCGTCCGCGTCGAGGACGTACGCGCCGAGGCAGGGGTCCTGAAGCGCGTAGCGCTGCGCCACGTTCGTCGAGTGGTGGCGGGCCGTGATGAGGTCGATCGCGGTCGCCTCGGTCCAGACCGTGACGTTCTTCTCGGTCTTCAGGCGCGCGAGCATCGCGGTCTCGATCGCCTTTCCGGTCGCGTCGGCCGAGTGGACGATCCGGGCGACCGAGTGGGCGCCTTCGCGCGTGAAGTCGAGGTCGCCGCGGCGCGTGCGCGAGAACGGCACGCCGGCGTCGCGGAGAAGGACGCTCTTCACGACCTCGGGCCCGCGCCGCGCGAGGAGCTCGACGGCCTCGGGCCGGCAGAGGCCGGCGCCCGCGCGGAGGATGTCCTTCGCGAGCGAGGCCTGCGAGTCGCCCTTGCCGAAGTAGATGATCCCGCCCTGCGCCCACGCCGTGTTGCACTCGGCGGGGTCCGCCGCCTTCGTGAGAACGAGGACCTTGACGCCGCGGCGCGCGAGGCGGTAGGCGGTCGAGAGGCCCGCGATTCCCGAACCGAGGACGAGGACCGGGACGTGCAGGCGGGAGGGGAAGGAGGTCATGGGACCCTCTTCGTCTTCTTCCCTCTCTTCACCTTCAAGGAAATCTTCTTCTTCGAGTTCTTCGGGGCGGTCGTGTCGACGTCGAGGGCGATGTCGATCGCGCGAATCGAATGCGTGATGGCGCCCGCCGAGACGAAATCGACTCCGGCTTCCGCCGCGGCCCGTGCCGTCCCGGGTGTCATGCGCCCCGACGCTTCCGTCGTGACGCGGGCGCCCGTGGCCTCGTTGTAGAGGTGAACGTCCTCCACGGCCTCCGCGATCGCGGCGGTCGTCATGTTGTCGAGCAGGATGCGCTCGGCGCCGGCGTCGAGCGCCTGGTGCACCTCGTCGCGCGTGCGGGCCTCGGCCTCGAGGAGGAGCGGCGCGAGCTTCCGGTTGAGCGCGCGGAAGTCCTTCGCGCGGCGCGTCGCCTCCCACACGCTGCCGGCGCCGTCGGCGTGGTTGTCCTTCACGAGGAACCCCCACGCGAGGCCGTAGCGGTGGTTCGTGCCGCCGCCGCAGCGCACGGCGTAGCGCTCGAGGCGGCGCAGCCCGGCCGTCGTCTTCCTCGTGTCGAGGAGGACGGTCTTCGTTCCCTTCAGCGCGTCCACGTACTCGCGCGTCTTCGTCGCGACGCCGCTCAGGCGCTGGAGGAGGTTCAGCGCCGTGCGTTCGGCCGCGAGGACCGTGATGGCGGGGCCCTCGATCTCCGCGAGGACCGCGCCGGGGGCGACGAGCGTTCCGTCCGCGACGAGAACGGTCACGCGCGCCGGCGGCGAGAGGAAGGCGAAGAGGCGGGGGAGGAACGCGGCGCCGGCGACGACGGCGCGCTCGCGGCACACGATCCGGGCCGAGAGCCGGGCGGCCGGCCCGAAGACGGCCAGCGAGGTCACGTCCTCGCCGTCCTCGGCGAACGCGCGGGACAGCAGGTCGTCGAGGTCTTCCGCGAGGTCCCGGGAGAGCTTCGTCACGCCCGCACAGAATACTTTAGGGCGGGCGGGCCGGCGGGACGAACCGATGCAAATGATAGGGATGTCGGGGCCGATTTCGCGGAGCATAATCGAGTGTTTCGCGCGCCCCGCGGGCGCGCCACGTCGTTTTCAAAGGAGAATCCCGTGATCGTTCGTTCCGGACGCCTCGTCTTCGCGAGCGTCCTCGTGCTTCTGACCGCCGGCGCCGCCGCCGACGAAGGCATGTGGATGCCCCAGCAGATCCCGCAGCTCGCCCCGCGTCTCAAGGAGATGGGCTTCCAGGGCGACCCGCAGGCCTTCGCAGACCTGACGGGCCAGCCGATGGGCGCCATCGTCTCGCTCGGCGGCTGTAGCGCCTCGTTCGTTTCGCCCGACGGCCTCATCGTCACGAACAACCACTGCGTGCAGGGCGCGCTCCAGTACAACTCGAAGCCCGACCGCAACCTCATGGTCGACGGCTACCTCGCGAAGACCCGCGCGGACGAGCTCTGGAACGGCCCGGGCTCGCGCGTCTTCGTGACCGTCTCCGTCAGGGACGTCACGGACGAGATCACCGGCAAGCTCGACCCGAAGCTCACGGACCGCAAACGCTTCGACGCCATCGAACAGCGCGTCAAGGCGAAGACGGCCGAGTGCGAGAAGGCCGGCCTGCGGTGCAGCGTCGCGCCGTTCTTCGAAGGGCTCAAGTGGTTCGAGCTCGGTCAGATGGAGATCCAGGACGTCCGGCTCGTCTACGCGCCGGCGGCGGGCATCGGGAACTTCGGCGGCGAGACGGACAACTGGCAGTGGCCGCGCCACACAGGCGACTGGTCCTTCTATCGCGCGTACGTCTCGAAGGACGGGAAGGCCGTGCCGTTCTCGAAGGACAACGTTCCGTACAGGCCGAAGCACTGGCTCAAGGTCTCGCCCGCGGGCGCGAACCCGGGCGACCTCGTGTTCGTCGCCGGCTACCCGGGCAGGACGGCCCGTCTCAATCCGTACGAGGACGTCCGGGAGACGGTCGAGTGGACCCTCCCGCGCTCGATCAGACGCTCCACCGACCGCATCGCGATCCTCGAGAAGCTCGGCAAGGACGACAAGGAGACGGCGCTGCGCGTCGCGCAGGCGATCCGCGGCCTCAACAACGGCCTCACGAAGAACAAGGGCGTCCTGCAGGGGATGGTCAAGGGCGGGCTCCTCTCGGACAAGGAGAGGATGGAGAAGGACTTCGTGAAGTGGATCGACGCCGACCCCGCCCGCAAGGCGAAGTACGGCGACGTGATCCCCGCGATGAGCGCGCTCACCGCCGAGCGCGCGAGGACACGCGAGAGGAACGCGCTCCTCATGGAAATGTCGGGCGTCATGGGATCGGGGCTCGGCTCGGCGCAGACGCTCTACCGGTACTCGATCGAAAAGGCGAAGAAGGACGCCGACCGCGATCCGGCTTTCCAGGAGCGCAACTGGAGCCGCCTGCGCGAGTCGCAGGAGCGTGCGCAGCGCACGCTCTCCCCGAAAGCCGACCGCGCACTCCTGGCGTACGCGCTCGCCGACGTCGCGAAGCTCGCGGCCGACCAGCGGATCGACGTCCTCGACAAGGAGATCGGCCTGAAGCCGGGAATGGCGGAGGCCGACGCCGGCAAGGCGATCGACGCGTGGCTGGACCGCACGATCGCGGGCACGAAGATCTACGACAAGGACTTCCGGATGTCGCTCTTCGACAAGTCCACCTCGGATCTCGTCGCGACGAAGGATTCGATGTTGACGCTCGCCGCCGGGCTCTACCCGCTGCAGGAGACGAACCGCGAGAAGAACAAGGAGCGCGAGGGCGCGATGTACCGGCTCGGGCCGCGGTACGCCGAGGCCCTTCTCGCGAAGAACGGCGGCCTCGTGTCGCCGGACGCGAACTCCACGCTCCGCGTCACGTACGGCAAGGTCCTCGGCGTGCCGGCGCGCGACGGACTCCTCTACGCGCCGCAGACGACGCTCGCGGGCGTCGCCGAGAAGGCGACCGGCAAGGGTGAGTTCAACGCCCCGAAGGCC
Source organism: Acidobacteriota bacterium (assembly GCA_016716715.1). Classification (NCBI taxonomy): domain Bacteria; kingdom Pseudomonadati; phylum Acidobacteriota; species Acidobacteriota bacterium. The sequence continues at coordinate 330,365 of JADJVE010000001.1, forward strand.
GAGCTCGACGCGATCAAGGCGCTGCGCGCCGGCAAGACGAGCCCTTACGTCGACCCGAAGCTGAACGACGTGCCGGTGAACTTCCTCTCGACCGTCGACACGACGGGCGGCAACTCGGGCTCGGCCACGCTCAATGCGAAGGGCGAGCTCTGCGGCCTCCTGTTCGACGGAACGTTCGACACGGTGGCGTCGGACTACCTCTTCGACACCGCGCGCACGCGCTCCATCCACGTCGACAGCCGCTACATGCTCTGGACCATGACCGAGGTGGACGGCGCGGCAAACCTCCTCAAGGAGATCGGCGAGGCTCCGAGCCTCGACGTGAAAGCTGCTCCCTAGTTCCCCTGCCTCGTCGAGCCAAATTGCCATTTTTCGGGCCGCCCTCGGGCGGCCCTTTCGTTGCGCCGGTGGCGGGCGGTATTCGGGCGGGCGTTAGGCGAGGCCCCTCCACCGACACTTCCGGGTGGCAACCAGCGTCATGAAATTGTGTGTCACCAGGCACACATTTGTTTTCCGGATCGCGTCCGGTTCGCTCCTTGCGTAACCCGGGTTCGAAGAGCCTGCGTCTCAACTCCAGGCCGCTGGCGGCAAGAAAGTGGCGATGGAATGACTTCGCGGTCGAAAAAAGTGGCTGAGAGCGCCCTTTTCGTCGTCCTGGCCGCGATCGTGGCCGGGCAGGCGCTTGCCGCGACTTCCGGGGCGCCATCCCCCGAAGACGGCCGCTCGTGGACCGTTGGCAACTCTCTCCTGTCGACCGGCCTTCGGTACACGGGCGACGGCCGGATCGTCACGATGGGCCTGAGGGATCGCTCGCGCAGCCTGGACTGGGCGTCTGCGGCGGGCGGTCTCGGCTTCCGCGTCGTCCTGCGCGTCTCCTCGCCCGACGCCCCGGCGGACGCCGACCCCGCCGGCTTCGACCCTGTCACGCTCACCGAGGGGTCGACGTGGGACCTCGTGCGCGCGACGTCCAAGCCCGCTTCGGACGGCACGATGCGCTTCGACCTCGTCCTTGCTTCGCGCGAGGCGCCGGTCTCCGTCACGTGGTCCCTCGTTTCTTACACGGAGTCGCCGGTCTTCCGTTCTTCGGTCGCCGTGACGAACACCGGGACGCAGCGAATCCTCCTCGAGGCCGTCGACGGCCTCGACGCCGGCCTCACCGCGGCCGGCGGCACGCTCACGTCCCTGACCGTGAACAACTTCAACTGGGGGCAGCCGGCGACGTCCTTCCAGACCTCGCAGGCGACGCTCAAGCCCGGGACCGGCGTGAAGGCCCGGACGGGACCCGGCAGGAACCAGGCGGCGTGGCTCGCGCTGCGCTCGGCGAAATGGAATGCCGGCGTCTTCGCCGGCTGGGAGTGGAGCGGTCCCGGCCTTCTCGCGGCCGCGACGGCGGCCGACGGGAGCACGGGCCTCGGCATCGGATTCGCTCCCGCAACGTTCGCGCACCTTCTGGCGGCCGCGGCGACGTTCACGTCGCCCACGGCGTTCTTCGGGGTCTTCTCCGGAAATCTCGACGCGGCCGGCGCCGCGACACGCGCGTTCGTGACGCGGCGCATCGCGCCGCCCCTGCCGGCGCCGGACTTCCCGTGGGCCGGGTTCGACACGTGGGGATACAGCTACGGGATCGTCGAGCCGCAGGTCGAAGACCTCATCGACCGGGCGGCATGGCTGGGCGTCGAGGTCTTCACGGTCGACGCGGGCTGGTATCCCCGCATGGGCGACTGGGTTGCGGACGCCCTGAAGTTTCCCGGAGGGCTGAAGAACCTCGCGGCGCGCGCCCACGGAAAGGGGATGCGCTTCGGCCTCTGGATCGCGCTCGGTGCGGCGGACCCGCTCTCCCAGGTCGCCCTCGAGCACCCGGACTGGCTGGCGCGCGTCGGCGGCGAGCCGGTCGCCACGGACATGGACGGCGTCGCGCTCTGCCTCGCAGACCCGCGGGTGAGGGCCTGGATTCTCGCGCAGGTGGATCGCCTCGCCGCCGAGGGTTCGCTCGACTGGCTCGTCCACGATTTCACGGTCATCACGGGCTGCGACGCGCCGGGGCACTCCCACCAGGCGGGCGACGGCTGGTGGGCGTCGACGGCCGGCTACTACGCGGTGCTCGACGAGATCCGCAAGCGGCACCCGAAGCTCGTCCTCGAGAACTGCTGGGACGGCGGGGCCCTGTTCGACTTCGGAATGGTCGCGCGGCACGACACGTCGGCCACGAGCGATCGCAACGACGCGTACGGAAACCAGCGCGCGATTTTCGGGGGCACCTACCTCGTGCCGCCGCGCTACCTCGACAAGTACGTCGGCGACGACGGCTCGCCGGACACGTATCGCTTCCTGTCGGCGCTTCCCGGCGGGCCGTTCCTCCTCATGGGCCGGATCGGGGACTGGACGCAGGAAACCGAATCGGCGGCGAAGGCGGCGATTGCCCTCTTCAAGCAGAAGCGCGTCGTCCACCGCGACGGCGCCGTCTACCACCTGACGGCCCAGCCCGGCGAGGGCCCGATCGCGGCCGTCGAGAGCTACGAGTCGAAGTCGGGCGCTGGGACGATCGTGGTCTGGAGCGCGCCGGGGACGGCGCCGGCCACGGGCACGAACGCGGCGGCGCGCGTCCTTCCGGTGGGCCTCACGGCGAGCGCGCTCTACGACGTGTCCGTGAGCACCAACCTCTCGAATGCGCGCGCGCCTCAGGTTCTCCCGACCGACACCGGCGCCAACCTCATGAGCGGAGGAATCACGCTCGGGATCGCGCCGGCGGACGGCGCGGCGCTGGTCACGCTGATTAGGCGGTAGCATTCCGGCTCCGTCTTGACCGTCGCACTCTGGATCCTCGCGCTCCTTCTCGTTCTCGCGGGCCTCGCGGGCACCGTCGTTCCCGCCCTGCCCGGGGCGCCGCTCGTCTTCGCCGGTCTCCTCGTCGCCGCGTGGATCGACGGGTTCGCGCGCGTCGGGCCCTGGACGCTCGCCGTCCTCGGCGTCCTCGCGGCGCTCACGATCGCCGTCGACGTTCTCTCGACGACCCTTGGCGTGAAGAGGGCGGGCGCAAGCAGGGGGGCCCTGATCGGCGCGGCGATCGGGACCGTCGTGGGCCTGTTCCTCGGCCTCGTGGGCGTCCTCGTCGGGCCATTCGTCGGCGCCCTGATCGGCGAGTTCGCCGTCAGGCGGGACTGGCAGCAGGCCGGCAGGGCGGGCGTCGCGACGTGGATCGGCCTCGCGGTTGGCACCGCCCTCAAGATCGCGATCGTTTTCGCGATGCTCGGCGTCTTCGCCCTCGCCCTGCTGATTTCAGGTTGTGGTCGCGCGAAGCCGGCGGCCGCGGGCGTCTCCGCAGAGCGGGAATCCGGCGGCTGGGAGGAAGTCCGGATCGGCACGGACGCCGTGTTCAACGGCCTCCACTTCGTCGACTCGAGCGTCGGCTGGATCGTCGGCGGGAGCCCGTTCGTCGACGGCGGGGTCATCGGCCGGACGGAGGACGGCGGGAGGACGTGGCGGTACGTCACGGGCGTGACGAAGGGCGGCCGGTCGTCCGGGCTCAACGCGGTCCACGGGTTCGACCGGATGCGCGCCTGCGCGGTCGGCGACGGCGTGTTCCTCACGTTCGACGGTGGAGCGAGCTGGCAGCGCGCGCAGGCGGCCCCCGGGGCGCGATTGCTCGGAGCTCTCGACTTCCGGGACGGGAACGAGGGCTGGGCCGTGGGCGCGACGGGCGTCTTCCACACGACGGACGCGGGGCTGACCTGGGCGGTGGTCGACGGGAAGGACTCGGCCGCGCGCCACGCGAATGGTCGCGTTCTCCATTTCACGGACGTCAGGAGCGGTTGGCTCGCGGGCAAGCACGGCGCTCTCCTCCGGACGCTGGACGGCGGCGCGACGTGGGCCCGCGTTCCGATCCCCGCGCCGGCGAACACGGAGAACGCGCCGGACCTGTGGGGTGGCGCGTGGCTCGATGCGTCGCACGGCTGGCTCGTCGGGGAGTACGGAACCGTTCTTCGCACGGCGGACGGCGGCGACACGTGGACCCTCGTGGATGCCGGGACGCGCGACGCGGTCTTCACGGCCGTCGCATTCGCCGGCGCCGACGGCTGGATCGTGGGTTACCTTCCGAACGGCGCCGCGCGGTCCGTCGTCACCCGCACGCGGGACGGCGGCGCGACGTGGGCGCTCGAGCGCACGCTCGACGGCGAGGAGCTGCGCGCGATCCAGGCTCTCGACGCCGACACGGCATGGGCCGTCGGCGACCGCGTGCGGACGGAGCCGCAGCGGATGCTGCGGCGCCCGGGGCGCCCGGGCTAGTTCGCGAACCGGATCGACCGGACCAGCTCGTCGAGGGGACCCTTCGTCGCCTCCACGGTGCCCTGGGCCGTGCCCGCGACGAGGAGCCGCCCGCCATTCGCGAAGAGGATCGTGCGGTTGTGGAACACGTGGCTCAGGGGCTCCCCGTGTCCACGGCGAGCGCCTCCACCGGTCCCACGCGAATGCGTGTCTTTGCGGAGATCTCCCAGCGCTCGAGGTCGTGGTCGAAGAATCGCCGCGCTCGCTCGATGACGCGCTCGTCGTCGATCTCCCCCGCAAGCTCGCCTCCGTCGGCGAGGACGATTCTCGCTTCGGCGCGCCGGAACTCCTGGCGCTCCCCGTAGTCGACGTGCTCCCACGAGCGCGGCACCCGGACGGTCACCCGGTGGCTTCCCACGCGGAGCTCCGTGCCGCCGCCGCGCTCCCTCGTCTCGCGAGGAGCTTCCTCGCTCGTCGTCCGGACGACGCCGTCGGATCCGCCCGCGGCCGGGAATTGGACGGATGCCACGAGGTTCTCGAAGGCGCGCAGGTCCGCCTCGGGACCGAGCAGGGTGATGACGAACACGTGCCCCTCGACGACCGTGAGGAACTCGCGGCCCCGGTGCTGCATGGACCGCTCTCTCAGGGTGTAGTCCGTCTGGAACGCGGGAAGGCCCGCGACGGCCGCGGGCACCGGGTCTCCCACGGTGCTCGAATCCACGGAAGGGAACTTCTCCTTCGTCAGCCGGAACCGGGGAAGGACCTCTTCGACGGTTCGCGGCGGAATCGCCACGGAAGCCTCGGCCACGATGATGCGACTCGGAGGCGTCGCGTACCGCGTGAACGAGACGCCCTTGCGGCCGCCCTCGGCATGGCGCTCGCGCGTCCAGGATCCCGCCGGCGGCGAGAAGGTGATCGGCTGATCGCTCCAGCGGAACGTCTCGGCGGGTTCGGGCGGATGAAAGACCGGGGCGCTCTTTGCCGGAGCCGGCGCCGGGGCGCGACTCTTCGAGAGAAGAACGGCGCCGGAGGCGACGAGCACCGCGCACGCGGCGACGACGAGAAGCGGGTCGGGACCTGATCGCGGCTGCGGCTCCGTGCGAACGCCAAGGTAGTCGCGGACGATCGGATGCCGCAGCAGGCTCATGGCGATGACCAGCGGGATCGACTGCAGAGCGAGGCCGATACCGGCGGCCGCCCGGAAGAGAGCGAGGGCGTTTTGCGCGTCCGGATCGGCTTCGAGTCCGGCGGCCGGAGAGGCGCCGATTTCGACCGAACGGTACGCGTGGAAGGCGGAGAGCCCGAGGGCCAGGACGCCGACGGTCAGGAGGAGCGCGCGGGACCAGGTCCTGCGGCGCAGCAACGCAACGGCGCCGACGATGCCGAGCGTCGCGACCAGGAGAAGCGGAACGGCGAGGGCTCGATCCAGGGACGCCCGCTGCTCGCGCTGGGCGAGAACCTGCCGGGTTTCGTCGGAGACGAGATCCGGAGCGGCCGCCGCCGCGCGCGCCAGCGGGTCGGTGGTTCCGAGGGCGGACGTGGTGGCGGCACTCCCGAGGACGAAGAGCGCGCGCAGGGCTCCGGAGCCGGAGAGAAGCAGCCATCCCACGACGAGCGCGGTCACAAGGACCGGGCGCGAGTCGACCCGGGCCAGTCTCGACGCGGGCGGCCTCGCCTCGCTCATCGACCCCATGCGCTCAAGTTATCAGATCGGCGCGGCCCGCCTCATCTCGCGATTGCGGAGAGGATGATGAAGAGCAGCACGGCCGCGGCGACGGCGAGGCCGATCTTGACCCACGACCACGGCGCGTGCCCGTCCGTCTTGCCCGTGACGCCGTTCACCAGGAAACGGTAAGGCTTCCCGCCGTACTGGTACGCGGCAATCCAGACGGGGAAGAGGCCGTTCTTGCAGGCGATGCCGGACCACGCCGTGCGCACGGCGAGGTTGCGGAAACGGTCGCCGGGCACCTCGCGCCCGCAGAGGGCGTAAAGCTCCTGCGTCATGCGCTGCTGTCCGGAGGCGAGAGCCTCCTTCGGGCCGACCGCGTACTCCTCGGCGAGGAAGCCCGAGAGGTACGACGGCTCGTACGCGAGAAGGTCGGCGGTCGGGAAGGGCTCGATCGCGCGTGCGAGGTCCGGCGGGAGCCCGCGTGACGCGGCGACTGGAAGGTCGTCGAAGAAGTGCTCGAAGACACCTTCGGCCGGTTCCCAGCGCGTGCGCGTCTCGTAACGCGTGCGCATCTGCCCGTTCTCCTCGACCCGCACCTCGACCTGATAGTCGAATCCCGCGTCCGCCGTCCACGCAGAATGGGTCGCCGCGTCGAAGGTCCAGAACGGGACGTAGACGCCCTTCAGCTCGGAAAGCGCCGACTTCTGTGAGAGGTCGTCCGGGCGGAACCACAGCGACGAGAGCCACTGCCGGAAGCGGCCGGTCGCCGCGTTGCGATCGACGCGGAACGGGAGGACGCCCGCGGGGCGCACCATCGTCGTCGAAGGCGGCGCCTCGACGACGGACGGCGCGCCGCAGAACGCGCACCGCGAAGCCGCGACGCCGGCGTCGAACGTCGTCGTCGCGCCACAGCCCCGGCAGCTCACGGCCTTGCGCGCCATGCCCCATCCGAGATCCGTCGCGCCCTTCAGCGCCTCCTCGATCGGGCGCTCCGTCACCTGCCCGGAAGTCTTCGGAACGTCCTTCTTCGCGCCGCAGTACGGGCACGTCAGGGCCGCGGCGCCGGGGCTCCACACGACGTCCGCGCCGCACGCGGCGCACGGGAACTTGCGGAGCTTCGCCGGCGCGGCGGGAGCCACGGTCGGGGCTGCGTTCATGGGTGGCGGCGCGTCAGCGGGCCGGCGGCGGGGGAGGCGGCGGGGCCTGGGCCGATCCCGGGCCCGCGAGCTCCTCGAAGCTCGAGATCGGCGCCCAGCCCGCGGCGCCCGGCTTCCAGGCGAGCGTGCCTGCGGCCACCTGCCCCGACGCAACCATGCCCTTCACGGCGTCGTCGGAGTACGGCCCGTACGTCTTGCCGTCCACCGTGAGCGACCAGCGCGGCGCGGCGAAACCGGGAGCCGCCGGCGGGGGAGGCGGCGCCATGGGGCTCGCGCCACCGGCGCCCGCCATGCTCGTGCCCATGGCGTTCCCCATCATCCCGCCCATCGCGATGCCCGCGCCGATGCCGATGCCGGCGCCCGCGGCGCCGCCCGGGTTCGCGGCGGCGATCTTCATCGCGTCGGCGGCCTGCAGCTGCGTGTACTGACCCATCTTGTCGCCGAGGACGCCCAGCTTCGTCCGCTGGTCGATCGCGGCCTCGACTTCCTCGGGCAGCGAGACGTTCTCGATGAAGAACTTCGAGAGATCGAGCCCGAAGCTCGAGAACTCGGGCGCGAGAATCTGCTTGCCGGTGCCCGAAAGCTCGTCGTACTTGGACGCGATGTCGAGCGCGGCCACCTTCGACTCGGCGATCGCGTCCGAGAGCTTCGAGAGAATCGTCGAGCGCAGCTGGCCCGTGATCTCGTCCGTCGTCGTGAGGCCCTGCGTCCCGACGATCGTCGCGAAGAACGTCTTCGGGTCGGCGATCTTCATCGCGTACGTGCCGAACGCCCGCAGGCGGATCATCCCGAACTCCGCGTCGCGCATCATGACGGGGTTCGTCGTGCCCCACTTGAGGTCCGTGAGGAGGCGCGTGTTGAAGAAGTAGACCTCGGCCTTGAACGGCGACTGGAAGCCGTACTTCCACCCGCGCAGCGTGGTCAGGATCGGCATGTTCTGCGTCGAGAGCTCGTGGCGGCCCGGACCGAACAGGTCGGCGGCCTTGCCCTCGTTGATGAAGAGCGCGGCCTGGTTCTCGCGAACCGTGAGCTGCGCGCCCATCTTGATTTCCTGGTTGTAGACCGGGAACCGGTAGACCATCGCGTCGTTCGAGTCGTCCAGCCACTGGATGATCTCGATGAACTGCGAGCCGAGCTGGTTGCCGATCTGATTCTTGAGATTGTCGAGCAGGCCCACGAGGAACCTCCTTCGGCGGTGAAAAATGGAAGCTACAGTCTATCCAAATATACGAACGGGAGCCCCTCCGGGTTCACCGTTGCGGACGAAGGAGTTACGGGATCTCGGCGAACGCGCGCACCGGGAACGTCCCCATCCCCGCCACCTTGACGGGCACCGCGTAAAACCGGAAGCGGGCGGGCGGCGGCGGCAGCGCCTCGAGGTTCGTGAGGTGCTCGACGACCGGGATCCCCGCGCGGAGGAGGATCGAGTGCGCGGGCCGCGTGAGGTCCTCCGTATCGTCGAGATTGTGCGAGTCGATCCCGACGAGGGCGGCTCCGCGAGAAACGAGGAGAGAAGATGCTTTGAAGGTCAGATGGGGCGAGCGCTCGTGGTATCCGGGAGTGCCCCAGCGAGATGCCCAACCCGTGAAGATCAGCACGGCCTTGCCCCGGACCTCTTCACCTTCTAAGAAATCTTCTCCCACGGCGAGCCCCTCCGCATGCGGCGCCGTGATGAGAACGGTGTCGAGGCCCGCGAGGGAAGCAAGAGAAAGCTGCGAGAGGTCCGCGCCATCCTCCCAGCGGTGAGATGGCGCGTCCACGTAGGTGCCCGTGTTCGCGACCATCTCGATCTTCCCGATCTGGAACGTCGTCCCGCCCGCGTAGAGCGGGCGGGAAGCCTCACGACTGAGGTGGTCTGTGATGACCGGGCCGGGCAGGCCCTTGTACGTGGCCATCCCGGCGCGGACCGTGTGGCTGAGGTCCACGAGGCGCGGCATGCCGCGAGGATACCGGCTGTCCGGGCCGCGGGCCGGGAGGCCCCCCGGGTCCCCGCCGTCCCGCCGTCCCCGCCTCGTGGATCGCGCGGCGGTCCGCCTTCTCCTTCGCTCTCTTCCGCTCCTCCGCCTTGCGGGCGCGGATCGCGGCGATGCGCTCGGCGATCGGAACCTCGAAGCGCTCGGTGGGGCGCGTCGAGTAGTCGAAGTCGGGCACCGTTACGCGCGGGAGGCGCTTGCCGATCGCGTGCTCGATCTGGCGGAGGTCGGCCTCCTCGTCGGGTGCGACGAACGTGAACGCGTCGCCCTTCAGCTCGGCGCGCGCCGTGCGGCCCACGCGGTGGATGTAGTCCTCGGGGACGTGCGGGACGTCGAAGTTCACGACGTGCGAGAGCGCCTCGACGTCGATGCCGCGCGCCGCGATGTCCGTCGCGACGAGCACCTTGAACTTGCCGTCCTTGAAGCCCGCGAGCGCAGCCGTCCGCTGCGCCTGGCTGCGGTTGCCGTGGATGCGCTCGCAGAGGACGCCGTGGCGCGTGAGCTGGTCCGCGAGGCGGTTCGCGCGGTGCTTCGTGCGCGTGAACGTGAGAACGCTCTTGAAGTCGCCGCGCTTCATGAGCGCCAGGAGGAGCGCGAACTTCAGGTCCTGCGGAACCGGGTACACGGCCTGCGTGATCCCGACGGCGGGCAGGGACTGCCGCTCGATGTTCACCATGATCGGTTCCTTCAGCATCTCCTTCGAGAGCTGGGCGATCGGCGGCGGCATCGTCGCCGAGAAGAACAGCGTCTGGCTGCGCGGGGGCAGGTGCTTGAGGACGCGGCGGATGTCGGGCAGGAAGCCCATGTCGAGCATCCGGTCCGCCTCGTCGAGGACGAGGACCTCCAGGCCGGCGAGCTTCGCGTACGGGAAGCGGAAGTGGTCGAGGAGGCGCCCGGGCGTCGCGACGATCACGTCGACGCCGCTCCGGAACGCGTGCTCCTGCGGGCCCATCCCGACGCCGCCGAAAACGGCCGCGCCCGACATCGCCGTGTGGACCGCGAGCTGCTTGAGGTGTTCGTCGATCTGCGCGGCGAGCTCGCGCGTGGGCGTGAGGATCAGCGCGCGCGTCGTGCCGCGCGGCTTGGCCATGAGCCGGTGCAGGATCGGGAGGACGAACGCGGCCGTCTTGCCGCTGCCCGTCATCGCGCAGGCGAGGAGGTCGCGGCCGGCCATCGCGGGCGGGATGGAGTCGAGCTGGATGGGCGTCGGGCGCGTGAAGCCCATTTCCTTGACGCCGCGGAGGAGGTCGGGGTGGAGACCGAACGAGGTGAATGCCATGTGGGGACGAATCGCTTTCCGGGGCCGCTTGCGTACACGCACCGGTCCCGTGCAGGGTCCGGCGGGGCGGGGAACGATGGAACGCCGGCGGGCCATCGAGCGGACCTAAGCGGCCGTTTCCCGAAGGAGTTGGGCGGCGGGTCCTGTGGGGTTCGGGGCCGGGACGCGCGCAGGCGCCCGTCAGCCGGACGTCAGGGTCTCACGGAGGGCGCGATCCGTCAAACGCCGTAGCGAAGCGGTAAAGTGACGCGAAAGGCGACACGTTCTCAGAACCATGATCGGAACCACGCTCTCGCACTACCGCATCCTCGAGAAGATCGGCGAGGGAGGGATGGGCGTCGTCTACCGCGTCCAGGACACCCGCCTGGACCGGGTCGTCGCCCTCAAGGTCCTCCGGCCGGAGTCCGTCGGCGATCCCGAGCGCAAGTGGCGCTTCGTCCGCGAGGCGAAGGCCGCGTCGGCCCTGAACCACCCGCACATCGTCACGATCCACGACGTCGACGCGGACCAGGGCGTCGACTTCATGGTCATGGAATACGTCGAGGGGACGCCGCTCAACCAGCTGATCCCCGCGGGCGGCCTGCCCGTCCGGGACGCGGTCGACATCGCCGCCCGGATCGCCTCGGCGCTCGGCGCCGCGCACGCGGCGGGCATCGTTCACCGCGACGTGAAGCCCGCGAACGTGGTCGTGGGACCGGGCGGCCGGGTGAAGGTGCTCGATTTCGGCCTCGCGAAGCTCGTCGAGAGGGGCTCGAGCCCGGACGACATGACGAGCGACTCAACCGCCACCGCCGCGTCGATCGTCGAGCGCACGCGCGAGGGCGTGATCCTCGGGACGGTGGCGTACATGTCGCCCGAGCAGGCGGAGGGGAAGCCCCTCGACGCGCGCTCGGACGTCTTCTCGCTCGGGGCCGTGATGCACGAGATGCTCACCGGCCGGCGGCCGTTCCAGGGGGACTCGTATCTCCGGACTCTGACGGCGATCCTCCGCGACGCGCCGCCGCCGCTCGGGACCGTGAGGCCCGACGTGCCCGCCGCGCTCGAGAAGATCGTCACGCGCTCGCTCGCGAAGCGTCCGGAAGACCGGTTCTCCAACGCCGGCGACGTCGAGAAGGAGCTCGCCGCGCTCGGCGGCGCTTCGACCGGGGCCGGATCGCCGCGGCCTCTCTGGAAACGCCCCGCCTTCGTCCTGACGGCCTGTGTCCTTCTTGCCGCAGCCGGCGTCGCCGCCTGGCGGATCGCCGAGACGTCGCGCGTGCGGCGCGTGCGCGAGAAGACGCTCCCGGAGATCGGCCGGCTCGTCGAGCAGCAGAAGTTCATGGACGCCTGGCGTCTCGCCCGGGAAGCCGAGAAGACGCTCCCGGACGAGGTCGCCCGCCTCCGCAAGGGAAACTGGGTGACGTTCGACGTGACGACCGACCCGCCCGGGGCGGACGTACTCTTCGCGCACTATCTCGACGGCGAGTCGGGCTGGACGCCCGCCGGCAAGACGCCGCTCAGGGAATTCAAGCTGCCCCTCGCGTACTACCGGTGGCGGTTCACGCTGCCCGGTCACCAGACGGTCGAGGCGACGACGGAGTCCCTGACGGCCACGTACCGGCTCGACGCGGTCTCGGCCGTGCCGCCGGGGATGGTGCGCGTGCCGGGTGGGCCGTTCTCGCTGCGCAGCCTCAGCGCCGTGACGCTCGGCGACTTCTGGCTGGATCGGACGGAGGTCACGAACCGCCAGTTCAAGGCGTTCGTGGACGCGGGGGGATACGCGAAGCGCGAGTACTGGAAGCAGCCGTTCTTGAAGGAAGGCCGAACGCTCTCGTTAGAGGAAGCCCTCGCCGGCTTCCGCGACGGGACGGGCCGACCGGGCCCCGCGACATGGGAGCTCGGAACTTACCCGGAGGGTCGCGAGGACTTCCCGGTCAACGGCGTCTCCTGGTACGAGGCCGCGGCCTATGCGGAGTTCGCCGGCAAGGCCCTGCCGACGGTCTACCACTGGTATCAGGCCACCGGCACCGGCAACTTCTCGGAGATCCTGCGCGTGTCCAACTTCGGCGGAAAAGGCCCGGCGCCCGTCGCGACCCACAAGGGCCTCGGCCCGTACGGGACGTACGACATGGCGGGAAACGTGAAGGAATGGTGCTGGAACGAGGCGGCGGGCCGCCGGTATCTCCTCGGCGGCGCGTTCTCGGACGCTGTCTACTCGTATTCCGAGCCGGACGCCCAGGTCGCGTTCGACCGCTCGCCCCTGAACGGGTTCCGCTGCGTCCGGTACGCTGCGCCGCCGCCCGAGGAGCAGCTCCGCGAGATCCCCGTCCTGGCGCGCAACTTCTCGAAGGAGAAGCCCGTCGCCGACGACGTCTTCCGCGTCTTCCAGGGCTTCTACGCGTACGACAAGAGCCCGCTCGACGTGAAGAGCGAGGGGGTGGACGACGCCTCTCCATATTGGAAGAAGGAGAAGGTCAGCTATCTCGCCGCGTCCGGCGGCGAGCGAATCCCCGCGTTCCTCTTCCTGCCGAAGAACGCGCGCCCGCCTTACCAGACCGTCGTCTACTTCCCGAGCAGCCAGGCTCGCGTCATCCCGTCGAGCGCGGACCTCGACATGCGCTTTGTCGACTTCGTGATCCGGAGCGGCCGGGCGCTACTCCACCCGATCTACAAAGACACGTACGAGCGGCGCCTCGCCGTGCGGCCGTCGGGCCCGGCTTCCTTCCGCGATCTCCGGATCCAGTGGTCGAAGGAGCTCGGCCGCTCGATCGACTTCATCGAGACGCGGCGGGAGCTCGACGCGAAGTCGATCGCGTTCTACGGCTTGAGCCTCGGCGCGATCGACGGCGTCATCTTCGTCGCGCTGGAGCCGCGCGTCAGGACGGCGATCCTGGCCGCGGGAGGGCTCCGGTTTCTGCGGGTCGCGCCGGAGGTCGAGCCCTTCAACTTCGCGCCGCGCATCCGGATCCCGGTCCTCCTCGTCGCAGGCCGGTACGACTTCGGGCACCCGTACGAAACGACCCAGGTTCCCCTCTTCCGGGCGCTCGGGACGCCGGAGAAGGAAAAGAAACACGTGACGTTCGAGGGCGGCCACATCCCGCCGAGGATCCAGTCCCTCGTCAAGGAGATCCTCGACTGGCTGGACCGGACTCTCGGCCCCGTCCGTCCGGGTTAAGGCGGCGCCGGCCTCGTCTCGACGACGTCGACGAGCGGGCTCGAGAGGAGCCGCCGCGCGGGGCCGACTCGGGAGGCGAGCGCCGTCGCGGCGCGCGACCCGCGCGGCAGGACGAAGACGGCGGGTCGTGCGGGCGACGCGAGGAGGGCCTCCGCCTCGCGCGCGAGAGTCTCGTCGGGAATCTCTTCTTCGCGGTACCAGCCCGGGTGGGCTGCGACGGCGGACGGGAAGAGGACGACGCGTCCCGGCGCGCCCAGACGCGCGAGGCGGTAGTCCAGCTCCGGACCCCAGTAGCCGGCCGCCGCGATGGTCTTCCCGGCGCGCGCCGGCGCCGCGACGAGCCGCGCGAGCGTCTCTCCGTGCGAAGGACCGGGGAGATCGGGCAGCACGCGGACGAGGAACGCGAGGGCGACCGTCCCGGCGGCCAGCGGCACGGCGGCCGGCGCCGACGCGAGGAGGAGCGCGACGAACGGCAGGAACATGACGGCCGTCCGTCCGGGGAGGACCAGTGCGCCGGTCGCGAGCTCACCGAGCGCGAGAAGGACGAGCGAGCCGCCGAGGACGAGGGCGACGGGAGAGAGGACTCCGCGCCTCTCGCGCACGAGGAGTGCCGCGAGAAGGACGCCGCCGAGGACGGCGAGGGGGAGGGTCAGAGCGCCGAAGGGCTCGACGCCGAAGCCGAGGTTCGCGGGAAGATCGCGCGACGCTCCCGCGAACGCTTCGGTGCGTGCCCACGCCATGGACGCGGCGGGCTGGGCGAGCGCGACGGGAGCCCACGGCGCGGCGAGAAGGACGGCCGCCGTGCCGGACAGGAGAAGCGCCCGTCGCGCCGCCGGGCGGGCGCCGAGCGTGAGAAGCGCGAGCGCCGCCACGGGAAAGACCGCGAGGTAGTGCGTGAGGACGGCCGCGGCTGCGGCGAACGCGAGAGCGGCGCCCGTCCCGAAGCGCGGCCGCTCGCGCAGCGCGAGCGCGCGCTCGAACGCGAGGAGCGCGAGAAGGGACGCGAGCGCGTACCCGCGTCCCTCGACGCCGTAGAGGACCGCGAGCGGGAAGACGGCGTAGAGGGCGGCCGCGACGAGTCCCGCCGTGGGGCGAGAGAGCCGCCTGCCGACGAGGTAGAGCAGCGGCAGGTGCAGAAGGGACGCGACGAGGGAAAGCAGGCGCACGACGACGTCGCCCGCTCCCGGAGCCGGGAAGGGCAGGAGCAGGACGTGCGCCGCGAAGTAGTGGAGCGGCGGGCCGGAGTCCACCCGCAGCGCCGCGAGGATCTCCGGGACGCTCCGGCGCGCGACCGTCAGCGTGAAGATCTCGTCCGCCCAGAGAGGGCGCGCGAAGACCGCCCACGCGCGCGCGAGGACGCCGGCCGCGAACGCGGCGGCGAGCGCCAGGCGGGCGGTCTTGCTCAAGCCGGGAAAGCCTAGCACCCGCGATGGCGGCCGATCAGAAGCCTTTCGCGGCGAGGAGAGCGGCGAAGTCGGCGAGGCGGGCCGAGTAGCCCCACTCGTTGTCGTACCACACGAGGACCTTTGCGACACGCTGGGCGAGGACCATCGTGGAGTCCCGATCGACGATCGCCGAATGCGAGTCGCCGAGGATGTCGCGCGAGACGAGCGCCTCGTCGGCGACCCGGAGGATCCCCTTGAGGGCTGGCGTCGCGGCGGCCGCCGAAAGCGCGGCGTTGATCGAGTCCGGCGTGACGTCCTTCTGAAGCGTCGCGACGATGTCCGTGATCGAGCCGTCGGGGACGGGGACCCGGAGCGCCATCCCGTCCATCTTCCCCTTCAGCTCGGGGATGACGAGGGCCGTGGCCTTCGCGGCGCCCGTGGACGTCGGGACGATCGAGAGCGCGGCGGCGCGGCCGCGGCGGCGCTTCCTCGTCGGGGCGTCCATGAGGGACTGGCTCGACGTGTAGGCGTGGACGGTCGTGATCATGAGGTGCTCGATGCCGAAGGAATCGTTCAGCACCTTGGCGACGGGGGCGAGCGAGTTCGTCGTGCAGGAGGCCATCGAGACGACGTGGTGCTTGCCGGGGTCGTACGTGTGCCCGTTCACGCCGAGGACGAACGTGCCGTCCGGGTCGTCGGCCGGCGCCGAGATCACGACTTTCTTCGCGCCGCCCGCGAGGTGCTTGGCGGCGTCGGCCCTCTTGCGGAAGGCGCCCGAGCACTCGAACACGACGTCGGCGCCGGAGGCGCCCCACGGGAGCGCGGCCGGGTCCTTCGAGGTGAAGAACGGGATCTTCACGCCGTCCACGACGAGCTCCTTGTCCGTGTGCGAGACGCGGTGGTCCCACCAGCCGTGGACGGAGTCGTACTTGAGGAGGTAGGCGAGGTCGCCGAGGTCGGCGAGGTCGTTGATGCCCGCGACCGTGCCGCCGCGCTGAAGAATGTTCTTGAAGAGGCAGCGGCCGATGCGGCCGAAGCCGTTGATGCCGACGCGAACCGGAGTCGTCATGAAACAAAACCTCCGGGGCCGCGCATGGGTGCGGGCCCCGGAGAGATCTTAAGGGCGGGAGCTTTTGCCGGCCTGAGGCGGGTGCATCAGTCCGTCACTTCTTCGACGCGACCGTCAGGGGGGCCGGGGTGGGCGGCACGGGGTCGGGGACTAGGTTCGAGACGGGCGGAATCGTCCGGAGGAACGCGTAGATTGACTTGAGGTCCTCGTCGTTGAGGTTGCGGAACGCGGGCCACGGCATGGGCGGCAGGATCTCGCGGGAAACCCCGAAGTGCTTGCCGAGGCGGATGGCCTTCACGAAATCCTCTTCGCGCCAGATGCCCATTCCGGTGTTCTGGTCGGGCGTGAGGTTCGCGGCGTAGCTGACGCCCCAGGGGCCGGCGAACGCCGTGTTCGTCGCGGCGGCCGTCCAGAGCCACGGACCCTGCGCGGCCGGAGCGGGAGGCAGCTTCAGGGCGGACGGGTGCCCGGAGAGCATGCGCGTCATGTCGGGCTCGGGACCCTTCGGGCCCATCTGCCACGGCGTGTGGCAGTCGTTGCAGCCCATGGCCGAGACCAGGTACTTGCCGCGCTCGACGCGTGTCGTCTGCGCGTCCCTGCGGGAGGCCTGGGCGGCGGGTGCGGCGAAGAGGATCGCGACGGCGGCGGCGAGGCCGGCGCCCGCGGCGACGGCGATGGCGGAGCGGGAGGTCGTGCGGTTCATGGTCTTCCTTCCTTTCGTGTTCGCGTGGCGCTTTCGAATCGTTCAGGCGGCGGCGGCGTGGGCGAGCGCGGCGGCGAGCGCCTGCTGGCCCGGTGCGGTGACGCGTCCCTCGAGCGGGAACGAGGCGGCGCGGGCGATCACGCGGCCCGCGGCGGGCGCCGCGACGGGCGGCAGGTGTCCGCTCAGGAGCCAGGAGATCTCGAGGTCCGCGTACGCCTTCAGGGACGACGCGTAGCGGTCGGGCCGCGTGTCGGCGAGCCAGGGGGAGTTCGCGCGGCAGAAGACGGACATCCCCTCGAGGACGGCTTTCTCGTCCACGTCCGCGAACGTCTCGGCCATCGCCGGAACGAACGCGCCGAACGCGTCCGAGGTGAAGAGCGCGCGGCTCTTCGAGTCGAAGAACGTCGTCGTGGACGGGTCGTCGTACATCGGAGGGCGTAGCGCGTGGAGGACGCGGTCGCCGACCGCGAGCGCCTCGCCGGGGTTCACCCACGTGACGCGCGGCATCGGCGGGTCGAAGTTCGCCGACAGCTTGCCCGTCGAGAGCCAGTTCATCGCGAGCCGCGCCTTCGGGGCGCGATCGAGGAGGAGCTCGAGGGCGCCGGTGTGGTCGTCGTCCGCGTGCGTGACGACGATCCACGCGAGGTCCCCGGGGTCGAGGACGCTCTCGAGCGCCTCGACGAAGCCCGCGCGGTTACGGACCGCGCCGGTGTCGACGAGGACTGGCTGCTTTCCGAGCAGGAGGTACGACGCGATCGGGAGGAAGCCGCGGCCCGGCACGGGCGCGGCCTGCGTCAGGACGACGAGATCGGGGTGGAGGCGGTGAGTCGTGGTGACGGCGGCGGCGGCGGTGTTCATGGTGTTCTCCTTCGTTGACGCCGCAAACGTGCGGCGGGCACGAAGAGGCCGCCACCTAAGAAGTCGCTAGGGAGACCGTGAGAACTTCCTACGTTTCCTAAGCGTTTCCTAAGCGGTAATCTTCGAGTCGTGAGATCGATTCTCGAAAGTCTGCCCCGCATCCTCGCGGGGCACGACGCCATCGCGGTCGGAACGCGGGACGCCGACCTGCGGCCGGGCTGCTCCCTGGCGGCGGGAGCGGCGTTCCCGGACGCCGAACACATGACCGTCTACGTGCCCGAGACGACGGGGATCGAGACGCTCCTCCACCTCGAGGCGAACGGAATGATCGCGGTCGTCTTCGAGGAGATCTCGACCCATCACACGATCCAGGTGAAGGGCCGCGTCACGGAGATCCGTCCGGCCCGGGAGAACGAACGCGAGATCGTCGAGAAGTCGATCGGCGGGTTCTTCGCGCAGGTGGAGGCGTTCGGCGGCCGGCCGAGCGTCGTGCGCAAGAAGAGGCGGTGGCCGTGCCGCGCCGTCACGTTCGCCGTCTCGGACGTCTTCGAGCAGACGCCGGGCCCGAAGGCCGGGACGCCGTTTGCCGGGGAGGGCGCCCGATGACGCCGCGCCTTCCGGACCTCATGCGCTGCTTCCAGGGGATCATCCCGTGCGCGATCGCGACGTGCTCGGCGGATGGCGTCCCGAACGTGACGTACATCAGCCAGCTCCACTACGTGGGCCCGGCCCACCTCGCGGTCTCCTGCCAGTTCTTCAACAAGACGAAGCGGAACCTCGAGGAGAACCCGTACGCGACCGTCGAGTTCTGGGACCCCGTGACGTTTCAGGCTTTCCGCGCGGGCCTGAGGTACGTGCGCTCCGAGACGTCGGGAAGGCTCTTCGAGACGATGGCGCACCGGATCGAGGTCATCGGGTCGCACACGGGCATGGCCGGGCGTCTTCAAGCTGCGCTCGGCGGACGTCTGCGAAGTGCTCTGGCTGAAGGAGGTCGAGGGATTCCTCGACGAGGACGCCCAGCTGCCCGAGGAGCCGATCGCGGACGGGCCGATGAACGAGTTCCGCGCCCTGTCGCTCGTGTCGGCGCGCATCAACCGCGCGCGTGACCTCGAGACCCTCTACCGGGACGTCCTCGACGCTCTCGAAGAAGTCTTCCGCTTCCGCCACTCCATCGTCTTCCTCGCGGACGAGAAGGCGGGGACGCTCGTCGCGATCGCGAGCCACGGCTACGGCGAGAGCGGAATCGGCGCCGAGGTCCGCATGGGCGACGGGCTCGTCGGGTACGTCGCCGCCAAGCGCGTCCCGATCCGCCTCTCGGGCATGGACCAGCTGCTGCGCTACGGCCGCGCGGTCCGCGGCCGCGTCGAGGTCGCGGGCGACGCGTCCGGTCTCTCCGCCGAGATCCCGCTGCCGGGGCTTCCGGACGCCGAGAGCCAGCTCGCGCTCCCGCTCGTCGTCGAGGACCGGCTGCTCGGAGTCCTCGCCATCGAGAGCCGCAACCCGCTCGCGTGCGCGGAATGGCACGAGGCGTTCCTCTCCGTTCTCGCGAACCAGATCGCGATCGGGATCGACCGGCTCTCCGAGGCCGACGAGGAGCCGGCGCCCTCCGAGCCGTGTCCCGTGCCGGCGCCTCCGGAAGGCCCGTCGCGCGCCTTCGTTTACTTCCGGAACGACGACTGTGTTTTCGTGGACGGCGAGTACCTCATCCGCAACGTTCCCGCGAAGGTGCTCTGGAAACTCCTGAACGAGCACGTCAAGACGGGTCGGCGCGAATTCTCGAACCGCGAGCTGCGCCTCGACCCGTCGCTCGGCCTGCCGGCCGTCAAGGACAACCTCGAGAGCCGCCTCATCCTCCTCAAGAAGAGGCTCGAGGATCGCTGCTTCGGCGTGCGGATCGTTCCCGTCCGCCGCGGGCGCTTCGCCCTGGAGGTCGCCGGAGACGTCAGGCTCGAGGAGCGCGAAAAAGGCTGACGGCCGCCGCGGACGCGGCGGCCGTCTTCGGATCGTCGGGGGCCGGGCTCAGGCGGCGGGGGGAGCGGGGGTAGGCTGGGGCTTCGCGGCCGTGGCGCAGCCGCCGTGGCCCTTGCACGAGTTCTTGCCCGCGCAGCCGTTGTCGCCGCTCTTGCAGCCGCCGTGGCCCTTGCACGCGTTCTGGCCCTTGCAGGCGTGCTTGTCGGCGTCCTTGGCGTCCGCCTTCTTGCCGCCGCAGCCGTCCTTCCCGCCGCAGGAGGCCTTGTCCTTCTGGCCGGCGGCGGGCGTCTTCGAGGCGTCGGGCTTGTCGTCGCCGCGCGCCGGGGCGGCGAGCAGGGCCGAGCCGGCGAGGATGCCGGCGATGGCGGCTGAGAGGGCGCGGTTCTTCGAGGTGTTCTTCTTCATGGACACTCCTTGTGTGTGATCGGGGGACGGTCGGAGGGATCGTGGGGAGGGGCGAGAACGCCGCGCGAGGAGGGTCAACCGGCTGTATCTGGCGGCGCGAGGCGTCTCGAGAGCAGTCGATCCATTGAGAGCGCGCCTGGGCCGAGCGTCAGGACGACGACCGAGACGAACAGAAACCAGAACGGATCGGCCTTGAGGAAAGCGTCGAGGTCGTGGAAGACGCCGAGGAGCGCCGGCCGGTCCGCGGCGAGATAGGCGACGAGCATGTTGCCTGAGAGGAGGAGGGCGATCGGTCGCGAAAAGAGGCCAACGAGGAGAAGCGCGCCGCCGACCAGCTCGAGGCCGCCGATGAACCAGGCGTTGAGGCCGGGCGCCGGGACGCCGAGGGACGTGAAGAAGTCCGTCACGCGCGTGTGGTTCTGCAGCTTGCCGAGCCCCGTCGTCAGGAACTGCCAGCCCCAGACGAGGCGCAACACGAAGAGGACCGCGTGCCCGAGCGGCGCGAAGAGGCGCTCAAAGCGCGCCGTGAGAGTCGTGTAGAGGGCGGAGAGCGACATACTCGTGAATGCCGCGCGAGGGCCGGCCTATTCCCGGTGACCGGGGCCCGGCAGATCCCGGGGCGCTGCGACGCCGAGAACGCGCCCGGTTCCACGCTCCTGAGCGAACGCGAAGACGCGGCGTGCGCCGGTGCCGGGCGGCACCGGGACCTCCGCGTCGAACCGTCCGCGCGCGTCGACGCGTCCGATCGCGCGCAGGTCGCGTGCGACGGCGGCATGGGGGAGCCGCTTCCCGGCGTTCTCGCCGCGCGTGACGTCCGAGGAGAGGCCGTCCTCGACGACGGCGAAAAAGACGTCCGCCCCGGCCGAAGCGCCGGCGACGGTCACGCGCGCGGCCCCGGCGCCGTCGGGCACGAGGCGGACGAACGCCTTCGGCTCGCGCGCCGCGTCCGAGATGGCGCGCCGCACCGCGCGCTCGTCGCTTCCGACGAACTCCGTCCGGCCGTCCACGACGACCTGCGGCGTGTAGACGCCCCTGGCACCGAAGCGCCGCGCGTAGGCGCTCTGCCTTTCCGAGTACCGATCCGAGGAAAACGGGTCCTCCCAGCCGAGCCGGTTCCAGTAGTCGACGTGCAGGGAGAGCGCGACGACGAGCGCGCCGGACACCGGCTGCTCGGAGGCGAGGCGGGCGAGGAGCCGGTCGGCCGGCGGGCAGCTCGAGCAGCCCTCGGACGTGAAGAGCTCGACGAGGACGGGCGTGCCCGCGGGCGCCGGAGCAGCCGCGGCGGGCGCCGCGAGAGCCGCGAGCGCCGCGGCGAGCAAGAACGCCGCCGCCTTCACCGGACTCAGCGCACGACGAACGCGGTCGCGAGCGTGGGGAGGACGAGCTTTCCGAGGCGCATCGCATCCGCGTCGCTTCCGCTGGTGACGAGGAAAACGAGCCGCCCGTCTCCAGCGCTCGTGCCGACGACCGAGAGGCCGTCCCGGTGTCCGCCGCTCACGAGACCCGCGAGTTTCACGCTCGACGCGAGCGTGGAGCCCGGCCGCGTCGCGACGACGGAGACGAGGTCGTCGGCCGCCGACGAGCCGGTCCTCCGGAAGATGACGTGGAGGATCCTCTCGCCCGCATGGCCGCAGTCGTGCGCGACGATCGGTGAGTAGCCGGGCAGATCGCCCGCGACCTTCTCGACCACGGCCCGCACGTCCGGGTCGAGCGCCTTCCCGAGCGCCGCGGGCGCGGCCGCGGGCGCCTTGTCCCAGCTCCCGCGGAGCGTGCAGTTCTTGTGGTTGAGGGCGGCGAAGAGGAACGCCTTTGCGTCGCGGGCGGCGGCGAGGTTCGCCTCCGGAGTCCCCGCGACTCGAGAGAGCAGGAAAAGCGTCCCCGCGCCGGCCGCGACGATGAGCGAGGCCGCGAGGAGGAGCGACGTGGCGGTCCCGGCCGACGGCGCCGGGGTCCGCGCGACGCGCGCGCGGACCTCGGCCTCGAAGCCCTCGCGCGGCTCAGGCGCCAGAGCGGCGATCCGGCGGACGGCGCCGCGCAGGTTTTCCCGCGCCTTCAGCTCTCTGGCGCACGCGGGGCAGCGGTCGAGATGCTCGAGGATCTCGTGCGAGAGGTCGACGGAGAGCTCTCCGGCGAGATAGGAGTCCAGCCGGCGGCGCACCTTCGCGCAGGCATAGTCGCGGACGTTCAGGGCGGCGTTCACGGTGTCCCTCCTTGGGCGGCCGCGCTTCCCGCGACGCTCGCCGCGGCGGCCGTCCCGCGCACCTTCTCCCGCAGCGCAGCGCGCGCCCGGGACAGGCGCGACATGACCGTGCCGATCGGCACGCGGAGGATGGCGGCGATTTCCTTGTAGGTGAATTCGTCGACGTCGGAGAGGAGGAGGATCTGCCTGTGCTCGGGCGAGATCGCGTCCAGCGCGGCGGTCAGCTCTTCGTCCTTGATCTCGGTGGGAGTCGGCTCTTCGGCGGCGAGCGTCTCGGCGAGGAGCGCCTCGCCCTCGGCGCCGAGCGTGAACGGGACTTTCTTGCGGCTGCGCTGCTGGTTCACGTTCCAGAGGATCTTGTAGAGCCACGCGCGGCAGTTCGTGCCGCGCTCGAACTTCCCGAACGACTTCCAGGCCTGCAGGAAGACTTCCGAGGCGAGGTCCTCGGCCTCTGCGGGCCGCCGCGTCAGCCTGAGCGCCGCCCGGGTGATCTCCCGAAAATGCGGCCACGCCTCGCGGTCGAAGTCCTCGCGGATGCGGGACTCGGCGTCGGCCGGGCGTGGGCGGAAGAGGGACATGCGGGCAGTGGCCTCCAGGGAGAGATGCCGCGTCGGATCGGCATTATTCCCCGCGAAAGGCTCCCGCCGGCCCTGAGCGTCATCAGTGCCCGGAGCAGGCGGGGACGCGGCCCATGGTCACCTCGTCCCCGACGCGGGCGATCTTGCCCTTGCGCTCGAGGAAGGCGAGGAGCTCCGGGAAGTCGAAGAGGTCGCCGTGACAGTTCCCGAAGACGGCTGCGGGGCCGAACGTGCGCGCCGCGGCGGCCTTCAGCTCGGCGACGGTGCAGCTCCCGCCGCGCGCGGCGACGAGAGACAGGACGTCGTGGCCGGGGATGACGCTCGCGGGGGCGGGCTCGGGAGTCGACATGCGCGACAAGGTAGCACTTCGGAGACGCCCCCCGTATGACGAGCGTCATACGGGGGTTCGGCGGTCAGGGCGTCTCGGGCGGGATCGCGAGAGCGCGCGCCTTCTGATCGAGAGATTCGACCGCCGAGTTGAACAGGCGGAGATGGCTTCTTAGGCGGCCGCGCGGGCTGCGCACGCATTGGCGGTAGAGCTTGGCCGTGCACGCTCCGACCGTGTCGGTGTCGGTGCAACCCGCGTCGTGCATGTCCTGTGACGAATACGTGCGGGACGCACACGCGCTCTCCGCGTCGTCCAAGTTCTTCCGCGCGGCCTTGACGCCCTCGGCCTGCGCTTTCACGGACGCGACCGCCTCGTCCAGTTGCTGGGGCGTGGTCGGCGGCGGCGGGAGCTGGAGGGCCTTGAGTGCGGACGGGTCGATCTTGAGCGTCATCGGCAGCTTTGCGCCCTTCGCCGGGGTCGGAAGCTGCGAGAGGGCGGGGGCGGCGGCGAGCGCGGCGAGCAGCAGGACGGCGGTCTTCGTCATCGACGGAGTCTCCTTCGCACGTGAATCTAAGGCACGCGGGGGCCGGAATGCACGCCGCGCAGCGTGATGCCGCTCACGCGCGGTTCGATCTGGCGTCGAGAGGCCAGCGATCAGCGTTCCAGGGCCAGCCGCCCCTCGGCGTTCAGCCGAGCTTCTGGAAGAAGTCGTTCCCCTTGTCGTCCACGAGGATGAAGGCGGGGAAGTCGACCACGTCGATCGCGTAAACCGCTTCCATGCCGAGCTCGGGGAACTCGAGGATGGCCACTTTCTTGATGTTCTCCTGCGCGAGGATCGCGGCCGGGCCGCCCGGCGATCCGAGGTAGAAGCCGCCCCACTTCTTGCAGGCCTCGGTCACCTTCGGGCTCCGGTTGCCCTTGGCGATCATGATCATCGACCCGCCCTTCGACTGGAAGAGGTCGACGTACGAGTCCATGCGGCCGGCGGTCGTCGGCCCGAACGAGCCGGAGGGCTTGCCCTTCGGCGTCTTGGCGGGGCCCGCGTAGTAAACCGGGTGGTCCTTGAAGTACTGCGGGAGGTCCTGCCCGGAGTCGAGGCGCTCCTTGAGCTTCGCGTGCGCGATGTCGCGCGCCACGACGAGGCGGCCCGTCAGCGCGAGCGGCGTCGAGACGGGATGCTTCGAAAGCTCCGCGAGGATCTCCTTCATCGGCTTGTCGAGGTCGATCTTCACGAGCCCTGAATGCTCCTTGGCGCCGGTGTGCGTCGGAAGAAGCGTCTCGGGGTGGCGCTCGAGCTCCTCGAGCCAGAGCCCCTTCGCGTCGATCTTCGCGAGGACGTTGCGGTCGGCCGAGCACGAGACGCCCATCCCGACCGGGCAGGACGCGCCGTGCCGCGGCAGGCGGATCACGCGCACGTCGTGCGCGAAGTATTTTCCGCCGAACTGCGCGCCGAAGCCGAGGCCCTGCGCCCTTTCGAGAAGCTTCTTCTCGAGCTCGGGGTCGCGGAACGCGCGGCCGTACTTGTCCCCCGTCGTCGGAAGAGAGTCGTAGTAGCCGGTCGAGGCGAGCTTGACGGTCTTCAGGCACCCTTCGCCGGACGTGCCGCCCACGACGAAGACGATGTGGTACGGCGGGCACGCGGCGGTGCCGAGCGACTTCATCTTCTCGACGAGGAACGCCTCGAGGCTCGCGGGGTTGAGAAGCGCCTTCGTCTCCTGGAAGAGGTACGTCTTGTTGGCCGAGCCGCCGCCCTTGGCGACGAACAGGAACTTGTAGGCGTCGCCCTTCGCCGCGTAGATGTCGATCTGCGCGGGGAGGTTGTTCCCCGTGTTGACCTCGTCGTACATGTTCAGCGCGGCCGTCTGCGAGTAGCGGAGGTTCTCGCCGGTGTACGTCTGCCAGATGCCCTTCGAGATCTTCTCGGCGTCGTCGGCGCCGGTCCACACCTGCTGGCCCTTCCACGCGACGACGGTCGCCGTGCCCGTGTCCTGGCAGAACGGCAGCTCGAACTTCGCCGAGACGACGGCGTTGCGGAGAAGCGTCGTCGCCATGAACTTGTCGTTCGGCGAGGCGCCCGGGTCGGAGAGGATCGACGCGACCTGCTGCTGGTGCTTCGGCCGGAGGAGGAACGACACGTCGCGCATCGCCTCGTGCGCGAGGACGGTGAGCGCCTTCGGCTCGACGACGAGCATCGTCTTGCCGGCGAACTTCGCCTTCTTCACGTAGCCCTTCGGGCCGGCCACGAGCCGGTACTTCGTGTCGTCGTGTCCCTTCGGGAACGGGTTCGCGTACACGAAGACGTCTTTCTTCGCGGGGGCGGTCTTTCTGGTGGCCTGGGTCTTCGAGGGCATTGGAGTCTCCTCCAGCGTGGAAGTTACCCGATGCCGGCGGAACCGCCTCTGATGCGGATGAACCAAGGGGAACATCGCGTGTTGACAGGCGGGCCGCAGGGCCCGACATTCGGGGCCATGCGCGGTGTCTTCGTGGCCCGGCTCGTTGCGATCGTGATCGTGGTCGCAGTGCCGGGCGTGATGCGGTCCGAGGGGCCTGCGATCGAGGTTCTCAGCCTCGGCACAGCCGTCCGACGTGCCGCGGATGTCTCGCCGCTCATGAGCGCGGCGCGGAGCCGGGTCGACGCCGCCGCCGGCGCCGTGCACCAGGCGGGCCGCCTTCCGAACCCCCTCGGCGAGGTGCGCGTCGAAAGCTGGGACTTTCACGCCGAGCACGCGACGCCCCGGTGGGACAACGTCGACTTCTTCGCGACCTTCGCGCAGCCGATCGAGCTCGGAGGGAAGCGTTCGGCACGCACCGGCGAGGCGGCCGCCGCGCGGGACGCCGCGGCCTTCGATGCGGACCAGACGCGCCACGAGGTGATACTCGAGACGACGCGCACATATCTGGCGGTGCTCCGCGCCCGCTCTCTCATGGACGCGCTGGAGAAGAACCGCGAGGCGCTCTCCCGGATCGTCGAGATGCTCGACCGCCGCGTCTCGGAAGGGTGGTCGGCCGAGGCTGACCTTCTTCGGTTCCGGGCCGAGCTGGCCCGCTCGGAGGAAGCGCTCCTGAGGGTCCGGCTCGAGCGGGATCGTGAACTGCGGTTCCTGGCGGCGCTCCTCGGGGAGCCGGCCCCCATCGCGGCGTCGCGCCTCGTCGAGCCCGCGATTCCGGCCATCCCCGACGGCGATCCGGATACGCTTGCGCGGTCCGCGCTCGCTCGCCGCCCGGACGTGGCCGCGGCGCGTGCCCGGGTCGCGCAAGCGCACGAGGCTGCGCGGTTCGAGCGGGCGCGGCAAATCCCGACGGTCGCCCTGACGGCCGGTTACAAGAGAACCTTCGGCCTCGACACGGGGCTCGCGGGCCTCGTGATTCCGCTGCCGATCTTCGACGCGAACGCCGGGAACGTCGCGCGCGCCGAGGCCGAAGCTCAGGCCGCCGAGGCGCGGCTGGCGGCCCTCGAGTCGCGGCTCCTCGCGGGGGGCGCCGCGCAGATCGCCGCAGCCCGCGAGCTGCGCGCGCGTGCCCTCACGGTGGAGCAGGACCTCGTCCGGCCGGCGGAAGGGGCTCGCGACGCGGCAACCGCCGCCTTCGACGAAGGGGCCGCGGACGTCCTGCGTCTCGTCGACGCCCGCCGCCTGTATCTCGACGCCCGCCGCGAGGCCCTGGACCTGTTTGCCGAGGCGGCGTTCCGCGCGGCCGAGGTGCGGCTGCTGCTCGGCGAGGAGGCGATCCCATGAGCGAGAGTCCCGGACTGGAACGGTCCCTGTGGCAAAGGCTGCTGGGCCGTCCCGAGTTTCGCCGCGCGCGCCTCCTGGTCGCCGCCCTGATTCTGCTCGTCCCGTGCGTCGTTCTCGTGAGGTGGCTGACGCGAAAAGCGCCCGAGGCGGGGACGGAGAAGCCTGCCGAGGCCGGCGCCGTCGTGCTCGCCGAATCGGCGCGCCGTGACGCCGGGATCACCGTCGAAACGGTGAAGCGCATGGCGCGCACGGACCGGCTCGAGGCTCCGGGCGTTCTCGCCCTCGACGAGGCCCGGACGGCGCGCATCGGCTCGCTCGTGGAGGGGGTCGTCCTCTCCGTGAACGCGGAGGTGGGCGACCGCGTCGCAGCCGGACAGAGGCTTGCGCACCTCAACAGCCACATCATCCACGACGCGTGGGCCGACTACCGGAAGGCGATCGCCGACCGGAGGCGGCGCGAGACGGAGCTCGCGTACGCCTCGGCGTCGGCCGGGCGGGCGGACCGGCTCCTCGAGGCCCGGGCGATCTCGGTCCAGGAGCGCCAGCGGGCCGACGCCGACCGCGTCGCCGCGGCCGAGGAGCTGGACCGCGCGAAGACCGAAGTCCGCCGGTCCGAGGAGGCTCTCGAGCACCTCGGCATCACGTCCGGAGAGGACCCCTCGGGCGAAAAAGGCGAGGACATCCCGGTGAAGTCGCCGCTGGCCGGGGTCGTCCTCGAGAAGAAGATCACGGCGGGCACGGCCGTGACGCCGGGAACGCCGCTCTTCGTCGTCAGCGATCTCGGAAGTCTCTGGGCGCTCGCCGAGATCGACGAGACGAAGCTTCGGCTCGTGAGAGCGGGCGAGTCGGCGGAGATCCGCGTCTCCGCGTGGCCGGGCGAGATTTTCCGCGGGCGCGTGACGTTCGTCGGCGACGCCGTCAATCCGAAGACGCGGCGCGTCATGGTGCGCTGCCAGGTCCCGAACCCGGGCGGCCGCCTCAAGCCGGAGATGTATGCCTCCATCGCGATGGGTGAAGCGGTGCCGCGGCAGATCCTGGCCGTCCCCGCGCGCGCCGTGCAGGAGATGGAAGGGAAGACGATCGTGTTCGTTCCCGGCGGCGCCGGCCGCTTTGCGCGGCGCGAGGTGGCCGTCGGGGCCGAGGTCGACGGGTGGGTCGAGATCTCCTCCGGGCTGAAGGAGGGCGAGACGGTGGCCTCGGACGGGAGCTTCCTGCTGAAGTCGGAGCTTCTGAAGAGCGCCGAGCGCCCCGAGAGCTGAGATGGGAGTCATCGAGCGGCTCGTCGCGGCCTCGCTCCGGCAGAGGGTGTTCGTTCTTCTCTGCCTTGCCGCGCTCGTCGGCGGAGGGCTATGGGCCTGGCGCTCCATCGGTGTCGAGGCGTTTCCGGACCTGACGAACAACCAGGTCGTCGTCGTCACCGAGGCGCCGGGGCTCGGCGCCGTCGAGGTGGAGCAGCGCGTCACCTATCCCGTGGAGACGGCGCTCACCGGGGCGCCGGGCGCGACGGAGATCCGCTCCCTCTCGAAGTTCGGCCTCTCGATGGTCACCATCGTCTTCGAGGACCGCGTCCCGGTCTACTTCGCGCGCCAGCTCGTGACGGAGCGTCTCACCGAGGCGCGGGGCCGGCTTCCCCAGGGCCTCGAGCCGTCGCTCGGACCCGTGGCCACCGCGTTCGGCGAGATTTACCAGTACCTCGTCGAGGGAGACGGCGCCGACCTGATGGAGAAGAAGACTCTCCAGGACTGGGAGATTCGGCCGCGCCTGCGGTCGGTGCCGGGCGTCTCCGAGCTGAATTCCTGGGGCGGACAGACGCAGCAGTTCCATGTCGTCGTCGACCCGCGAAAGCTCGAGAAATACGGGCTGTCGCTGAGGCAGCTTTTCGACGCAGTGGCCGACAACAACGTCTCCTTCTCCGGGGGCTTCATCGAGCACCGCTCGGAGCGGTTCACGGTCCGCGGTGTCGGTCTCGTCCGCGGCGTCGAGGACCTCAGGCGGCTCGTCGTCGCCTCGGTGGAGGGAGTGCCGGTCTTCGTCGGCGACGTCGCGCAGGTGATCGTCGGCGCGATGCCGCGGCACGGCGCCGTGACGCGCGACGGACGGGGCGAGTCGGTCGCCGGCATGGTCATCATGCTGATGGGGGAGAACGGGAAGACCGTCGCCGAGCGGGTCAAAGTGCGGGTGAAGGAAATCGTGCGGAGCCTGCCCAAGGGGCTGTCGATCGTGCCCTTCTACGACCAGACCGAGGTCATCGACCGGACGTCCCACACCGTCCAGAAGAACCTCCTGGAGGGCTCACTCCTCGTCCTTCTCGTTCTCTTCTTCTTCCTTCGCGATCTCCGCGCGGCCCTGCTCGTGGCGTGCGTCATCCCCGTCGCGATGCTCGCGGGGTTCCTCGGCATGAAGATCTTCGGGGTCTCGGCGAACCTGATGTCGCTCGGCGCGATCGACTTCGGCCTCATCGTGGACGGGGCCGTCGTCATGGTCGAGAACATCATCCGCAAGCGCGAGGAGCGCGGAGACGCCATCGGGCCGGGCCGGGAGAGCCCGACCGCCTTCTTCACCTCGGCCGCCACGGAGGTCGCCCGCCCGATCCTGTTCGGCGTCCTCATCATCATCGCGGTGTACATCCCGATCTTCGCCCTCGAGGGACTCGAGGGAAAGATGTTCCGCCCCATGGCGGTCACCGTCTGCTCGGCGCTCGTCGGAGCCCTCGCGGTCTCGCTGACGGCCGTACCCGTCCTCGCCTCGCTCGTGCTCCCCGTGAATGCCGTCGAGCACCCCCAGGAGTGGTTCCGAAAGCTCCGCCGGACGTACGTCAGCCACCTCGACGCGGCCATGGGCCACCGGAGGCGGACTCTCTCGGTGGCGCTCGCCGTCGTCGGGGCCGCGATTGCGTCGGTGCCTTTCCTCGGGACGGAGTTCATGCCGCGCCTCGACGAGGGGTCGATCCTGATCGAGACCCGCAAGCTGCCGTCCGTCTCCCTGCCCGAGTCCGTCGCGATCTCGGGCCGCGTCGAGCAGATCCTGCGGCGCTTCCCGGAGGTACGCCAGGTCGTCACGAAGATCGGGCGGCCCGACGTAGCGACGGAGGCGATGGGGATCTACCAGGGGGACGTTTACGTCGTCCTGCACCCGCCGGAGGCGTGGAAGACCGGCCGGACGAAGGAGCAGCTCGTCGACGCGATGGCGCGGGCGCTCGCGGAAATGCCCGGTCTCTCCGCCAACTTCACGCAGCCGATGGCGATGCGCCTCGACGAGGTCGTGTCCGGCGTCAAGGCGGATGTGGCCGTCAAGATCTTCGGTCCCGACGCCGCCATCCTCGAGACCCTCGGCGAGGAGGTGCGCAGGGCCCTCGCACCGATCCGCGGCGCCGCCGACCTGCAGGTCGAGGCCCTGACGGGCGCCGCGCAGATCCAGATCGACGTGGACCGCGAGGCGATGGCGCGCTACGGCCTGAACGTTTCGGACCTCCGGCAGGTCGTCGAGACAGCCGTCGGCGGGGCGGTCGCGACGGAGGTTCTCGACGGACCGCGCCGGTTCGGCGTCCTCGTGCGGTTTCCGGACGCGTTCCGCGCGGACCGTGCCGCGCTCGAAACGCTTCTTCTCTCGGCGCCGGGCGGCGAGAAGGTTCCGCTCGCGACGGTTGCGCGCGTCACGACCATCCGTGGCCCCGAGGCGATCAACCACGAGTCGGGTCAGCGCCGGCTCGTCGTGCAGACGAACGTGCGCGGTCGCGACATGGGGAGCTTCGTCGCCGAGGGCAAAGAGCGTCTCGCGGCGGCCGTGAAGATTCCCTCCGGCTATCACTTCGAGTGGGGCGGCCAGTTCGAGAACCAGGAGCGGGCGATGAAGCGGCTCGCCGTCGTCATCCCGCTCTCGCTCGTCATCATTTTTCTGCTCCTCTTCGTGACCTTCGGGAACGTCCGGCAGGCGAGTCTCGTCCTCGTGAACGTCCCGTTCGCGCTCGTGGGCGGCATCGGCGCACTCTGGCTTCGCGGGCTCAACCTGAGCCTTTCGGCCGCGGTCGGGTTCATCGCCCTCTTCGGTGTGGCCGTCCTGAATGGCGTCGTCCTCGTGACGGCGATCAACCATCGGCGCGAGGCGGGCGCGTCGCTCCGCGCCGCGATCATCGGCGCCGCGGGAACGCGCCTCAAACCGGTCCTCATGACGGCGCTCGTGGCCGCCCTCGGCTTCGTCCCGATGGCCCTCTCCACCGGGGCCGGGTCGGAGGTCCAGCGGCCGCTCGCGAGCGTCGTGATCGGCGGCGTCGTGACCTCGATGCTCCTGACGCTCATCGTCCTCCCGACGCTCTACGACATCGTCGAGGAGCGCGTGGCGCGTCGGCGACAGGCCGAGTTTTACGCAGACATTGCCGAGGACGAGATTCCGACCTGACGCTGCGCGTCAGCTCGGAAGTCCGTCTTCTTCTTCCTCTCCCGCGAACGTGCAGCCTTCGGGGCAGGGGGTCGGGGGCGCGTCGAGAGAGGGCATCGCCTCGGGCTCGCCGGCCCGCGCCGCGAGCGCGGCCGCGGCGAGCGTGAGGTACGAGACGCCCCAGCGGTCGAGGTTCTCCGCGAGCGAGGCCGCGAGGCGCGCGACGTGCGCCTTCTGGAAACGCGCGCGAGCCTCGGCGGTCAGCGCGGCCGCGTCGGGCAGCTCCGCCGCCCGCGCGTAGGCCTCCTTGAGGAGGAGCCAGCCGACGAAGCCGGCCTCGACGGAGACGTGGTCGGGCGGCTCCTCGGTCTCCGGCCGGAACGCGAATGCGTCGTACGTCTCGCGAATCTCGGCGAGGAGCTGGCCGCCGTCGGCGCCCCTCTGCCACGTGACCTCGCGCGGCGAGACGACGCCGGGCGCGAGGATCGCGAGGAACGCCTCCTCGCACGCTTCCTCCCGCGCGGCGGTGACAGCGGCGGAGAGCAACGGGTCGGCCGCGATCGGCTCGAGGGCGTCCACCTCGTCGCGCCAGCCTTCGCGCGGGCGCTCGAACAGGAGGCCGAGGAGCCTCCACGCCGCGGATTCGCGCAGGAGCGGGGCGTCGGCGGTCGGGTGCAGGCTCATTTCTGGCCCTCCAGGTTGAACGGGATCCACACGGTGCGCATCTTCCGCGCGCCGGACTCCTCGTCGGCGCCTTCCCACACGGCGAATGCAATTTGCGAGCGGCCGGGCGCCGTCACGCCCGTGGGCAGGCGGCGAGAGAGGACGACGGCCCAGCCCGTCGCGGTCCGCACGCCTTTGCCGTTGGACCCGGCGGAAGCGCCGGGCGCGAGCGTGCCGGGCCCCTCCGCGACGAGGTCTTCGACAGGGGTCTTTCGCGGGCCGGCCATCGCGTTGCCGAGCGCGCGCGCCGGCGCGTAGCGCAGGGCGGCCTCCTTCTGCTCGGGCGAGCCTTCCACGAGGCTCTTCGCCTCGAACGGGTAGTGGTCGACGGTCGAATTCGGATAGAGGTCGCGAAGCGTATCGCCGCGCCCGTCCACGACGGCCTGCCAGGACGCCCGCCAGTACGTGATCTCGACGCCGCGCCCTTTCTCGCCCATCTGCGGCGCGGGGAGGTCGCGGGCGGGCGGATTCGCGGGGAACTGGACCGCGCATGCGTCGGTGAAGCGCGCCGGGCCGGGCATGTCGTTCTTCGTCGCGTCGGCCCACTCGAGGAAGAACGCGACGGTCGTCCCGTCGTGCATCGCGCGGACGCGGACTTCCGGCGTCGTCGCCTTGAGGAGGCGCGGCTCGACCATGTCCTGCGGGACGAGCGGCGCGACGTGGATGGGCAGCGCCGCCCACGCGGGATCGCCCGGCGCGGCGGCGAGCGCGGAGCGGCGTACGGCCTTCACTTCGCCGGGCGAGAGATTCGGCTTCTTCGCACACGCGGCCGCGCCAGACAGCAGCGCAGCCAACATGAAAGCTCCGGCGCGACGGAAAGCGCGGTGCTCATTCACTTTCATAGAAATCTTTCTTTCTTTTTTCTGTTTTCGCGATCACGGGCAGTTCGTGCGCTGGACGCCGTAACGGAGGTCGACGGCGGCGCGGACGTGCGCGGGCTCGCGGTACGGGACGCGCACGATCTCCGTGCCGTCCTCCTTGAGCCCGATGATCGTGTCGCCCGTCCGCTTCCAGCGCGGCATGACCTCTTCGCTGCAGCCGAAGAGCGAGAGCAGGCCCGCGAGATCCTGGTCCGCCGTCTTGTACGTCTCGATCGCCTTGTGGGCGCCTGGCCCGAACATCTGCTCGAGGTACGGCTCGGCGCCGTGCACGGGCGGGATGTAATAGACGTTCGGCTCGAGGCCGAGCTGCGGGAAGAGCGGGAGCGCGACCTTCCGCACGTGGACGAGGTAGTCGATCGGGTTCGACGGGTCGGCCTTGTCGGGCGTGTTGATGAAGCCCGCCATGCGGATCTTCCCGATGCAGTTCACGAAGCACTGGGGCTGGTTGCCGGCCTCGATCTTCGGGAAGCACGCGATGCACTTCTCGGAGGTGCCCGTCATCGGGTTGAAGAAGACCTTCTTGTACGGGCAGGCCTGCACGCATTCCTGATAGCCGCGGCAGCGCCCCTGGTCGACGAGGACGATCCCGTCCTCGGGGCGCTTGTAGATCGAGCCGCGCGGACACGACGCGAGGCAGGCCGGGTACGTGCAGTGGTTGCAGATGCGCGCGAGGTAGTAGAACCACGCCATGTGCGGGCCGGAGAAGCCCGCGCCCTTCTCGATCTTGCCGGAGCAGTCGTCCTCGCCGACGTTCGGGTGCGCGTAGTCGATCTCCTCGGGCCGCCAGCCGAGGACGCGCTTGCCCGCCGGGGCCGCCTCGAAGATCGTCTGGCCCTCGTAGCGCCCGCCGTCCCACGTCTGCGGGCCGAGCTTCTCGAGGATGTTCACGTCCCACCCGAGCGGGTAGTAGCCGTAGGGCTTGGATTCGACGTTGTTCCAGAGCATGTACTCCTGGCCCTTGCCCGACGTCCACGTCGTCTTGCAGGCCAGCGTGCACGTCTGGCAGGCGATGCACTTGTTCACGTCGAAGATCGCCGCGAACTGCTTCTTCGGGCGGGCCTCGGGGTACCAGTAGGACATCTCCCGCTGGATCTGCCAGTTCTTCACGCGTGCCATGGCCTACCCCCTCTTCCCGTCGTTCTTCGAGATGAACCCGCCCGCGAGGTACTTCTGCATGGCCGCGTTCTCGTAGCGCGGGCGCAGGCCCTTCGCGGCGGGACGCCAGAGGCCCTGGCCCTCGAGGCCTCCGGGCTCGGCCTTCGTGATCTTCACGATCGCCTCGCGCGGCGCGCCCGTCGGGCAGTGGACGTCGGGCAGGAAGCCCTTGCCGATCCCCTGGCCGAAGAGTCCCTTCCTCACGAGCGAGTCCGTCATGAGCGTCGGCTTGAGCCAGCCGCGCGTCGCGGACTGGTGCGAGCCCGAGCGGAAGAGCGCCTGGTAGTTCGTGCGCGGGTTCTTCGCGAGGCCGTCGGGCCTGGTTTCGTGGCCTTCCTTCGAACCGGGCGTCGCGCCGTACATGTTGAACCACATGCGTGTCACGCCCCGCGGCGTGCCCGGGTAATAGCGCGCGCGGCAGAGGAGGCGCGCAAAGGCGTAGTCCTTCGGGTTCTTCTGCCAGCCCTTGAACGGTCGGTCCTCCGGGTCCGAGTCCACCCAGACGTAGTCGCCGTCCTCGACGCCCAGCTCCTTCGCGTCGGAGGGATGGATGTCGACGTAGCCCTCGGTGACGAACGGCGTGCGCTTGTCGTGCCGGTGGACGTCGCCGAACGGCCCGAAGAGCATCGCGACCATGTCCGTGTCGATCGGGAGCGTGTGCGAGCCGTGCCGGTACTTCGGCGTGTGGAAGATGAACTTGTAGCCCTGCTTCGCGAGCGGGTGCGCCGTCTTCTTCGTCTCCTCCCACGTCATCACGACGTTGCGGCCCTGGCGCACCTCGCACGAGAGGTCGTCCCGCGACACGCCGTACGACTCGGGGCTCGCGGGCCGGATCGCCTCGTGCTTCGGGGCGACGATGACGTTCGGCTCGTAGAACGTCGAGTCGATCGGCTCGCGGTGGACGGGCAGGTTCTCGCCGGCCTCGATGAACTCGGGCTCCTCGCGGTAGAACTCGAGGCGCCCGGACTTCGTGTACCAGGGCCGCGAGTCCGTGACCTGCTCGTAGCCGACGCACTTCGGGTTCGTCCGGCTCATGACGATCGACGGGATCCCGTCCTTCGCCTTCGCCTCGAGCTCTTCGATCCTGTAGCCCTTCGTGTTCGCGGAGGCGTCGAGGACGCGCTGGAGGTAGACCTCGACCTTCTTCTCCTTCACGAACTTCCACGTGTCGCTGAACCGCTTGTCGCCCGTGAGCGTCGCCATCGCGTCGCCGACGAGGGAGAGGACCTCGATGTCGCCGCGCGTCTCGAAGATGCGCGGGAGCGGCGTCTTCGGGAAGACGTTCAGGAACGGGTTCGTGACGGAGGCCGTCATGTCCGGGTACTTCAGCTCGGCCCACGAGTCGACCGCGAAGACGACGTCCGCCCACTCGCAGGACGTCGACCACCACCAC
Source organism: Acidobacteriota bacterium (assembly GCA_016716715.1). NCBI lineage: Bacteria > Pseudomonadati > Acidobacteriota > Acidobacteriota bacterium. The sequence continues at coordinate 365,617 of JADJVE010000001.1, forward strand.
TCCTGCACGGCGATCATCTCGATCTTCGGCAGGACGTTCACGACCGTGTTGTAGTGCCACTTCACGTTGCCGAGGATCGAGTTCGCGTTCGCGAACCAGAGCGACTTCGTCGGGCAGGGGATGTGCGTCGAGCCCGTGAGCGTCCTCTTCCCGACCTTGAGGTAGTGGTCCTCGTGGTTGTAGTAGTGCGCGGACTCCGCCTTCCAGTACTGCTTCGGGCGCGCGGGCTTCGTGGGGTCGAGCTCGAGGTCGAACGGGTTCTCGTTGATGTACGTCGGCGCCCCGTTGAAGAGCGACACGCGGTAGTTGCCCGCGTACGAGCCGACGTTGCCCGTCAGCTTCCCGACGTTCCCCGTGAGCGACGCGAGGAGGAAGAGCGCGCGGTCCTTGTTGTCGTTGTTGAAGAACTGGTTCGGGCCCATCCCGACCGCGAAGAGCGTCGTCCCGGGATTCTTCGCGAGCTGGCGCGCGAGGCTCTCGACCGCGGCCGCCGGCGCCCACGTGGCGTCCTCGACGGTCTTCGGGTCCCAGTGCGCGGCGTACTCGTAGACGAGGTCGTAGACGGGCCGGCAGCGGACCTTCGTCCCGTCCTTCAGCGCGACCTCGACCGAGCCCATGAGGAGCGGATCGGCGATCTTCGACTTCGCGCCCACTTCGTCGCGCGTGAGCGCGCGCGGCGCCTTCGCGGCCTGATCCCACCACACGTAGTCGCCCCAGGCGTCGCGGAGCTTGCCGGGGATGAGCTGGTCGCGGTGCTGGCCCGGCGGCGGCTCCTTCTCGCCCTCGGCCATGACGTGCGTCTGGTTCGACAGCACGGCTGGACCTCCGCCGAAAACTTCCTGAGCCTTCAGATATTGCAGCGTGTCCATCCGGACGAGGATCGGCAGGTCCGTGAAGCGCCTGACGTAGTCGGCGTCGTAGAGCTTCTCTTTCATGATGACGTGCGCGAGGCCGATGCCGAGGGCGGGCATCGTCCCGGGACGCACGACGAGGACGTCGTCGGCCTTCGTCGAGGTCGCCGAGTACTCGCACGCGATGACGACGACGCGCGTCCCCTTCACGCGCGCTTCCGTGAGCCAGTGCGCGTCCGGCATCTTCGTCGTGATCCAGTTCATGCCCCAGACGACGAGCGTCTTGGCGTGCTCGACGGCGTGGAGGTCGAACTCGACGGTCTGCTGGCCCGTGACCATCGGGTGCCCGGGCGGCAGGTCCGTGTGCCACGAGTAGTTGTCGAAGCCGCGCCCGCCGATCGCCTTGTCGGGCCCGACCTTGCGGATCGCGGCGTCGAGGAGCGCCATCGAGTTCGCCATCCGGTAGAGGCCGAAGATGCGCGTGACGCCGAGGAGCGGCATCCCGCCGCGGAACTTCAGGACCTGCGTCCCGGCGCCGTTCGTCGCCTCGATCATCTTCTCGTCGTAGTGCTGGGCCTTGAGCCGCTTCGCGCCCTCCTCGCCCGAGTACGTCTCGGCGATGTTCTTGAGCGACTTCGCGACGAGGGCCGCGGCTTCCTCGTGCGTGACGCGCACCCACGTGTCGCGCCCGCGGTTGAAGTACTCGGCCGGCGGCTTGCCGTCGGCGCCGCGCGGGAAGCCCTTGTCGATCCACGCCTTGTAGCCCGTCCTGACCTTGCAGTGGCTGAGGCGCCGGTCGCCGTAGAAGCGGCGGGTCAGCGCGAGGCCCTTCTGGCAGACGCGCGGATCCCAGCGGTGGCTCGCCCTGTTCCCGTCGAGGTCCGTCGCCTCGCCGTAGCGCATCGTCGGCCCGACCCGCGTCAGGACGCCGGAGCGCACGAAGCCGCGCAGGAGGCAGTTGTGCGTGTCGTTCGGTGCGCACAGGAACGTGAAAGAGGAGTCCGGCTTGAAGAGGTCGCGGTAGACCTTTTCCCAGCCGCGGTCAGGGTAAGCGGCGAGCGGGTTCGCGATCGCCTCGAGGCCCCACGCCTTGCCGGCGGAGGCGACGAGCGCGCCGAAGCCCGAAGCGGCGGCGGCCTCGAGGAAACGCCGGCGGCTGATGTCGTTGTTCATCGCGTCTTCTCCCACGTTCGGAGCAGGGCCACGACCGATTCGATCTCGGGGTCCGTGAGAGAAGCCCGCGTCGAGGAGGGCGTGGCGAACCCCTCCATCGACGTGCCGCGGCGCCCGCGGCGGATCGTTTCGACGAGGTAGCGGTCGGAAGCGGATTCGAGGAGGACGGGGTTGTTCAGCGCGGGGCCTTCGGCGCCCTGGCCCTTCGCGCCGTGGCAGCCGGCGCAGGCGCGCGCGTAGACGGTGTCGCCGCCCTTGAGCGCCGGCGCGATGAAGCGCCGCGGCTCGGCCGACGCGCCGGGCGCGGCGCCGCCGCTGAAGGCGCGGACGTACGCGACGACGGCCTTGCGTTCGTCGGGCCGGAGGCCCGCGGCGGGGTCGGCCCAGCCCGGCATCCGCCGGCCGGGCCTGCCCTTGTCGATCGTCGCGGCGAGGAATTCGTCCGAGGCGAGCGCGAGGAAGTCCGGATTTCCGATTGCCGGGAACGCCGCCATCCCCGCGTAGCGCATGCCCTCGCCGCTCGCTCCGTGGCAGGCCGAGCAAAACGCGCCGTAGAGCGTCGCGCCGTCCGCCGCGAACTCACGCGCGCCGAAGCGCTCGACGCGGAGGCGATCGGGGGGCTGGGTGTTCGCCGCCGAACTTTCGGTGCGCAGCGAGAGAAGGTAGAAGACGAGGCGGTCGATCTCGGCCTCGGAGAGCCCGAGCGCCGGCATCTGCGAGTTCGGGACGAGCGTCGCGGGCGCGCGGAAGTGCTCCGCGAGCCACGCGGGGACGCTCCGGCCGCCCGGCACGTGCGTGAAGTCGAGCCGGCCGGGGTCGAGGCGTCCCTCGCGCGTGAGGTCGGGCCCGTCGGCGCCGCCGACGCCGTTGACCTTGTGACAGCCGCGGCAGCCGAGTGAATGAAAGAGCGCCTTGGCCTCCGTGAGGCCGGGCGCGCCGACGCGGGTTCCGAGAAACGTCGCGAGAGCCTCGCGCTCGGCGGCCGCGAGCGGCGCGACGGACGCGCGCCACGGCGAGCCGGCGACCTTCGCGCTCTTGTCGAGGTGCGACTCGTACCACCCCGCGGCGACGGGCCTGACGCCGGCAGCCGAGAGATCCGGACCCTCCATGCCGCCGCCGTCCGGCCGCAGCGTCCCGCCGCGCCCGTCGAGCTTGTGACAGGCGAGGCAGTCGTGCCGCTCGAAGACGGCGGCGCCGGCGGCGAGGCGCGCGGCGTCGGGGACGCCGACGGGCGTGTGGCAGCCGCCGCATCCGGCGTACGCGTAGCGGCGCGGGAGCATCGGCTCGGGCCAGTGCGGAGCCTCGCCGTGCGCGTCCGCGCGATCCGTCGCGCGGCCCTGGCCGCCGTGGCAGATCGTGCAGCCCATGTCCGCCGGCTCGTGCGCGACGCGCGGGTGCGGCCCGAGCACCTTGTGGCCCCCGACCACCTGCTCGCCGGGCGCCATCCCGACGTGGCAGCTCACGCAGCGGTCGGCCGCGCCGAGCGCGGGCACGTAGACCTGCCGCAGCCGGATCTCGGCGGGAGCGCCGGGCCGCGAGGCGCCGGCCTGGACGCGCCGCCACTCGCGGAAGAAGTTCTCGTGCACGGCCGCGGCCCCGAGGAGCGCGAGCGTCAGGAGGCTGCTCCAGAGCAGGAGGTGCTTGTTTCGCATTGCCGCCACCGCCTCAGTGCGCCGGCCAGTCCGCGTGGGACCAGTAGAACGCCCAGTTGGGCCCGCGGAAGTACGAACCGATGACGGTCAGGACGATGAAGCCGCAGAGGAAGCACGTGAAGAGGCCGAGCGCGCCGGCGCGCGTGGAATCGTGGCGCCTCACGAGCCACATCGAATACGCCGCGAAGACGGCCGTGAGGACGGTGCCGGGGTTCAGGAACGTCACGACGAGCTGCGGGATGTGCGGGAACCACTCGCGGATCCACCCGAAGCGAATCGCGAGCGCCTCGATCGAGAGCGTCGAGAGGAGTCCGACACCCGCCGCCTGAAGGACGACTTTCTTTCCGCCCGGCCCGCCGAACCACTCACCCGTCCCCTGCGTCTCGCGGTCGAGGAACGGGATGAGGCCGAGGCCGAGGAGGACGATCGCGGGAATCCCGATCCCGCCCATGAAGGCCGAGTACGAGACGAGCTCCTGCAGGCCGAGGAAGTACCACGGCGCCTTTGCCGGGTTCTCGGGCACGCCGGGGTTCGCGAGCTCCTTGAGCGGCGCGTCCGACAGGATCCCGAGCGCGAGGCAGCCGGCGACCGTCAGCATGAGGACCGCGAGCTCGGCGTAAAACAGGTGCGGCATCGAAGGCACCGTCGCCTCGGGCGAGCGCCCGACGGCCGCCGTCTTCCCGCGCACGAGCGCCGCGAGCTGGTACGTCTTGCGGGGGGAATCCGTGAAGACGGGCAGCGAGTCGATTCCCGGCGCCCCCACGCGCGCGTCCGCGTCCGCCGGCCGCGCGAGGCCGCCGTCCTTCCGGATCCGCCAGAAGTGGACGGCCGCGAGCGCCGCGAGGACGAGCGGCAGGAGCATCACGTGGAGGACGTAGAAGCGGATGAGCGCCTCCTCGCCGACGGTGTCCGAGCCGAGGAGAAGGAGCTTCTGGAATCCGCCCGGGTCGAAGCGGTCCGTGATGTTGAGCGCGTCCGTGACCTCGCGCGGGGACTGCGCGATGTTCGCGCCGATCGTGATTGCCCAGTACGCGAGCTGGTCCCACGGAAGGAGGTAGCCCGTGAACGAGAGGCCGAGCGTCGTCGCAAGGAGCGCCATTCCGACAAGCCAGTTGAACTCGCGGCGCTGCCGGTAGGCCGCCGTGAAGAAGACGCGCGCCATGTGCAGGAGGACGACGACGACCATCGCGTTCGCCGCCCAGCGGTGGATGTTCCGGATGAACCGGCCCGTCGGGACGACGAAGTGGATGTCCTTGATCGAGTCGTAGGCCGCGAGGGGGTGGGGCTTGTAATAGAACATGAGGAGGACGCCCGTCGCGAGCGTCACGAGAAACGCCGCCATCGCGGCGATTCCGAGGCCCCAGGTCGTCGACCAGCGGAGGCTCCACAGGTGCGTGCGCACGGCGTGGAGGTGGAGGAAGACGTTCCCGAAGACGAACGTCGAACGCGTCCGGTCGGTCGACGGGGCGCCGCCGCGGAACGCGGAGTCCTTCACGAGGCGCGGGGCCCCCTTCAGGTTGTGGACGAGGCGGCGGAGCGCGGTATCGCTCATGCCTTGTCTCCCTTTACTTTCGTCCCGGCGGGGACGTCCTCGCCCTCGTCCACGACGTACGCGCCGCCGCTTCCGGAGACCTTGCGCCACGCGAGCGCGCGCGGCGCGGGCCCCTTCGTGACCGATCCGTCCTTCGCGAAGCGCGAGCCGTGGCACGGGCAGTCGAAGCCTTCGGGACCCGTCTTCACGATGCAGCCGAGATGCGTGCAGACCGTCGAGACCGCGAAGACGCCCTCGCCGTCGCGGAAGACGGCGACGTTGCGGCCCGGCGGGACGAAGGCTTCGCCGGGAGCCAGCGTGTCCGGGAGCGCGACCTTGTACTTGCGCGAGGGGGACGGCAGGACGGCGGCCTTCGGGAGCCGGAGCGCGCCGAGCATCGCAAACGCGAGCGCCGAGCCGGCGGCCCAGAGCGCCGAGAGGCCGAGGAAGTCGCGCCGCGCGACGGGCTCGGGATCGAGCCGCGAGCGGGCGGAAACGGAGGTCGTCGTCATGCGGTCCTCCACGACGTGGCGAAGGTGACGCGGTCCATCGCGATCGCGTCGGTCGGACAGCGCATCACGCAGAGCGCGCAGCGGATGCAGCGGTCCTCGTCCTTGAGGATGGCCGTCGCGTCACCGGGGTCCGGGCCGAGGTCGCGGTCGACCGCGGAGGCGAGGTCCGCCGAGGGAGCGAGGTCGAAAAGGTCGACGAGCTTGAGGCAGAGCGTCGGGCAGACGTCGACACAGCCGCCGCAGAGGACGCAGCGCGAGCCGTCGAAGACCGGCGTCACGCCGCAGTCGAGGCAGCGCGAGGCCTCGCGCATGGCCTGCTCGGCCGTGTACCCCGTCTCGACCTCCGCCTCGGGGTGCTTCAGCCGCTCCTCGGGCTCGGCGACGGGCACGGCGACGCGGCGGATCGACTCGTATCCGCGCTCGCGCCGGTAGCCGGGGAGCGTCAGGAAAGCCGTGAGCGTGTCGGGCGTGAGCGCGTGCCCCGTGAGCGAGCGGTAGATGGAGCGGGCCGCCGCCTTGCCGGACGCGACCGCGTCGATCAGGAGGCGCGTGCCGTGGGCGAGGTCGCCCGCGACGAAGACGCTCGGAGCCGACGTCGCGAGCGTCACGGGATCGACCTTCGGCCAGCCAGGGCGCATCTCCTCGACGTCCGTCCCGCCCTCGGCGAGGAACGAGAGGTTCGGAGCCTGCCCGACGGAGAGGAGGACGCTGTCGCACGGCAAGGTCTGCCTCACGGCGTCGTCGTAGACGGGGGAAAAGCGCCGGTTCTCGTCGTAGACGCGGACGCAGCGCCGGAACGTGACCCCCGTGACGGCGCCGGTGGCATCGCGTTCGATCGCGACGGGCCCCCAGCCGTTCAGCCGCTCGACCCCTTCCTCGTCGCCCTCCCGGATCTCGACGGTGTCGGCGGGCATCTCTTCGAGCCCCTCGAGCGAGACGAGGCGCACGCGGCTCGTCCCGGGGAGGCGCGCGGCCGTGCGCGCCGCGTCCCACGCGATCTGCCTCACGACCGACCGCGCGACGTCGTACGCGACGTTGCCCCCGCCGACCACGACGACGTCGCGCCCGAGCGGCAGCGGCTCGCCGAGGGAGACGGCGCGCAGGAGGTCCACGCCGCCGAGGACGCCGGGGCCGTTCTCGCCGGGCAGGCCGAGGGCGCGCGAGCTCTTGGCGCCGACGGCGACGAGGACGGCGGCGTGCGTGCGGCGCAGCTCCTCGAACGAAACGTCCTTGCCCACCGTGACGTTGCAGCGGATCTCGACGCCGAGCGCCTCGATGACGGCGATCTCGCGCCGGATGAGCTCGCGCGGGAGCCGGTAGGCCGGCACGCCGACGGCGAGCATCCCGGCGGCGACGGGCTCGCTCTCGTAGACGACGGGCTTGAAGCCGAGGAGCGCGAGGTCGTGCGCGGCCGAGAGGCCGGCCGGACCCGCGCCGATGATCGCGACCTTCTGGCCGGAGGCGAGCGGGATTTGCCCGTCGATCGCGCCCCTGAGAAGCGCCGCCATCTCGTCGGCGTCGGCGCACACCGCGGGGACGTAGCGGCGCACGTCGTCGAGGACGGCCGCCGGCATCCGGGCCTCGGGCCCCGCGAGCGAGCAGACGAAGCGCTTGAGGGCGCGGATCGAGATCGGGCGGTCGTTCGCGACGAACGCCCCGTCGTCGTCCACGCGCGGCACCTTTCCGCGCCGGCAGGCGGCTTCGCACGGCGCGCCGCACACGCGGCCGCAGATCGACGCGAACGGATTCGGCCCGCGTGCGATGAGGTACGCCTCCTCGAAGCGGCCCTCGGCGATGGCACGCACGTACCCGCGGGCGTCCGTGTGCACGGGGCAGGCGGCCTGGCAGGAAATGAGCCCCCGGTGGTAGCCGTCGCCGGGGACTTCGACGGTGAGGGGAACGGGCAGAGCGGCAGCCGGCAGAGCGCCATCGGCCGCGGTTCCGGCGACGTCACGCATTCAGGTTCCCCCCGCTGGATGCCTGCGAGGACGCTAGGTCGGACGAGGTGCGCCCGGTATGACGGGCGTCATACGCACGGGGCGAATGTAGGGCCCGCGGGAGCGCGCCGCTCTCCCGATCAGCCGACCTCCAGCGCGATCGCCCCGGGAAAGAGCACGTCGTTCTCGATGCGGATGTGGCGCTTCAGGTCGGCCTCGAGGTCCACGAGGCCGGCGTAGAGCGCACGGAAGGACTCGCACGCGCCTTCGGGGAGCGTGTAGTCCGCCGTGACGGCGCGCAGCTCTCCGAGGATCTCCTCGACGGCCTCGTGCTCGCGCAGCATCACGCGGATCGGGTTCTGCACGCTGGGGAAGCAGGCGTCGCCTCCCCGTGTCGGTCCTTCGAGCGACTCGATGTACGGGAAGAGGATCCGCTCCTCCTTGAGCATGTGCGGCCCGAGGTCTTCCACGAGTCGGCGGACCAGCCGTTCGACCAGGAGGGTCTCGGGGTGCGCGTCGCCGTGGCGGCTGCGCGCGATCGCGGCGAGAGGCGGGAGGGACGCGATCGCCGCGCGGGTGAAGACGTGGTGCGTCTCGAGGATGAACTTCACGACGGCCGTCAGGGACTCGTTCCCGGGAGCGGAGCCGGTCGAGGGCTGTGTGCGAATCTCGGTCTGCATCGTCGTCCTCCTGGCGAGAAGACGATAGGGACGCGCGGGGGCGGACGTTATGACCGCGGTCATGCCGCGGAGCGGATCGGCGACCGCCTCGGAGTCACTCCCCGTCGCGCGGGATGTCGACCGGCTGCTTGACGGCCCACGCGATCGCCGCCGGGATCGCGTCCGCCGCGAGGCCCTTCCAGTAAATCGTCCAGCCCGGCACGCGCACCAGGCCGTCGCACAGCTTCATGTACCACTCGCTGATCGGGTTCGTCCGGCGCGCGCGCCAGAAGACGACCGGCGCGTCCGCCGCGAGGGCCTCCCAGAGGTCCCGCGCGATGCCCTCGCCCTGCGCCTCCGGCGACACGGCGAACTTCGTGAGGTACGCGCCGAGCGGCGTGTCCACGAGGATCGCGCAGCCGCGGTAGGCCTCCTCGAGGTAGACGTGCGAAGGCGTCGTCTCGAAGAACGCGTCCAGCGGCGCCCGCCCGAAGCTCGACGCGAGAAGCTCGCGCAGGCGGGCCACGTCCACGCCGTCCCAGCCCTCGCGGCGCGCGATGCGCGCTCCGCGGCGGAGGAGCGTGCCGGCGCCCTTCACCGTGAACAGCTCGCGGAGGACGTTCAGCGGAGAGGTGATCGCGACCGTGAAGGGGAGCGGCGCGGCCTCCTCGCAAAGCGGGCGCGCCCCCTCGAGGATGAGCCGCTCCTTGCGCGAGATTTCCTTGCTCGCGACGAGAGCGGGCACGTCGGTCGTGAGGTTCACGAGCGGGACGAGGGCGCCGCCCTGGCGGAGTCCTCCGGGCCGGTGGAGAAAGAGGAGCTTCCGCGTCTGGAGCTCGCGCAGGAGGACGCCGAGGCGCGCGATCCGGTCGCCGGGCTGCTCGCCCGCCGCCGGCTCGAAGACGACGGCGGGAACGCGCCCCGCGGCGGCCGCCGCCGTGAGTCGGCCGGCCAGCCCGGCCTCCGACGCGGCCAGGGTCTCGACGGTGACGCCTTCGGCTTCGAGATGGCGGGTGAGAACGCGGGCGTGCGCCGCGGCGTCGGCGGGCTGGAAGATCCCGAGGACGACGGTCGGATAGAGGTCGAGCGCGGCGAGGAAGCGCAGATCCTGCACGACGGCGTCGGCCGCGCCGGACATGACGTTCGCGTCGATCGCGATCGCCGCGAACTGCTCGCGCGGGCGCGCGCGAAAGAGGTCGAGGTAGAGCCGCGCCTCGGACGGGCGGCCCGTGCTCTCGAGGAACCGGAGGACGACGTCCTGCGGAGCAAGGTCGGGCGGCGGGGCGGGCGCGGGGCCGTCGGGGCTCATGACCCCGGAAGGATACGGGCGAGCCGCTTCGAGAGGCGATGGACCGACTTCAAGGGAAGAGCTTGCGCCGGGCAGCCTCGCAGATCGCAATCACCGCCGGGTGCTTGAGTTTTCGATCGACCGTGATGGCGTAGAACCTCTGACGGACCGGCTCGATCGTTCCGATCGAGCGAACGCCGTACTGGCGGCACACCTCGCTCGCAATGGGTGACGGCGCCGGGAAAAGACCCAGCCCGGCCTGTCCGACGGCCGCCATGAGGGCGCTGTCGTCGAACTCACCGACGATACGGGGCTTGACTCCCTCGCGCTCGAACCAGTCGTCGAGGGCGACGCGCAGGGCCGACTGCTGCCTGGGAAGCAGAAAGGGAGCCCCGTCGAGAGAGCGGGGGAAACCGCGCCGGTGAGCCCTGGCCAGTCGGTCGGCGCCGAACACGGAAACCGCGCACTCTCCCAGCAGGTGGCTGTAGGCACGGACCCTGGTCGTCGGTCCGACGGGTGCGTCCGCAAGGACGACATCGAGAGCGAAGAGCGCGAGCTCCGCCAGGAGGCGTTCCGGCGTGTCCTCGATCGCCTCCAGGCGCACGGGTTCGGGAAGCCTGAGAGCGGGTTCCACGATCCGGTAGGCGATCAGCTTGGATAACACGTCGGCAACACCGACCGTCAGCCGCACCTCGCGTGCCGGCCGGCCACCCTTCATCGTGACCAGAAGGTCCCGGCCGAGCCCGACGATCTCGTCGGCGTAACGATAGGCAGAGCGCCCCGCGTCCGTGAGCGTCAGGCGCCGGCCCGAGCGCCTGAAGAGCCTCGTGCCGAGCGCGATCTCGAGCGCCCGGATCTGCGACGTCACGGTCGGCTGCGAGACGTGCAGCTTCTCACTCGCTCGCGTGACGCCGCCCTCCCGCGCCGCGGTCCAGAAGACCTGGAGATGGTGGTAGTTGAGGCGGTTCACGCCGCCACTATACATAGACATTGTTGAATGTTTGCTTCGCAGAGAATGAATTTGTGCAGGTCGACTCCGGTGCCCTAGCTTGCCGGTGAAGGGTTGCGTCCCTGCCGGCCGTGGCGTGCGAGCGACCCCGAGGAGGAGAACGATGACGATCAGCGTACGCGGCTACGGGATGCACGTGAGTCGGAAGATCCGCAGGCTCGTGGACCGTCGCGTGGCCTTCGAGCTCTCCCGATTCGGCCGGCAGGTGAGGGCCGTGACCGTCAACCTCGAGGATCTGAACGGCCCCCGCGGCGGCATCGACAAGCGCTGCGCGATGCAGGCCGACCTCGCCCCCGGGGGCAGCGTGCGGGTGGAAAAGACGGACGGCGAGCTTCGCGCGGCCATCGGCCGCACGGCGGCGCGGCTCGCTCACGCGGTCGCGCGCGCGCTGGAGCGCCGACGCGACGCGACGACGCGCTGGCTCGGAGAACGGCGAGGCGCGAGGGCGCCTGAGGGGCGCGCCTGCGGTTGACCGCGCTCGAGGACATGGCCGAAACTGGGCGGACCGTATGAGCGACGACGCCGGGCCGCGACTGACCGCCGAAGAGGCGCTCCTGCGCCTGAAGGAAGGGAACGCGCGCTTCATGCGCGGCGAGGCGCGTTTCCCCACCGTGCAGAAGGACGTCCTCGCCGCCCTCGCGAAGGGCCAGCACCCCTTCGTGACCATCCTCGGCTGCAGCGACTCGCGCGTCCCGCCCGAGCTCGTCTTCGACGCGGGGTTCGGCCAGCTGTTCGTGGTGCGCCTCGCCGGCAACGTCCTGTCACCCGAGGTCGCCGGCACGCTGCAATACGCGGGCGTCCACCTGAAGACGCCGCTCTTCGTCGTTCTCGGGCACGAAGGGTGCGGCGCCGTGCAGGCCGCGCTCCGCTCGCTTCGCGAGGGCACGCGCGAGCGGAGCCGCATCGAGGCGCTGCTCCAGAACATCCTGCCGGGCCTCCAGGACGTCGACCCGGGTCTTTCGCAGGACGAGCAGATGCGCGCCGCCGTCGAAGCGAACGTCCGGTGGACCGTCAGCCGGATCATGGCGACCCCGGAGGCGCAGGAGCGGGAGAAGGAAGGCGTGATGCGGCTCGTCGGCGCCGTCTTCGAGTTCTCGACGGGCGCCGTGCGGTTCCTGGACGGACCCTAGCCGTTCGGAAATGAAAACGGGCCGGCTCTCGCGAGCCGGGCCGGAGCGGCAGGCTGCGCCCGTTCGAGGGCGAGCGGCCTGCGCGCGACGAGCAGCGTAAGGCCGGCCATTGCCGCACTGTTCCTGATCGTCTCGACGCCCAGTCCGACGCTCTCGAGCCGATGGACGAGATCGGCCCTCCTTTGAGGATGAAAGCCGTGCCCTCGATTCCAGCCGAGTTTGACCGCGAGCCTCTCGAACCCCTCCGCCAATGTTCCCCGGGAAGACGCGTCATTCTCCCGGACGATCAGGACCCCTCCGGGTTTCAGCGCGGACGCACACCGGCCGAGCCAGTCGTCCTGGGCGGCCGGCTCGCCGTAGTGGAGGATGTCGAGCAGGAGAATCGATTCGACCGGTTCGGTCGGGAAGAGCCGCGCATCGGCGCAGACGACGTCGACCTGGGGCAGCCCGGAGAGGAAGTGCCTCGCCGCGGCCGCCTTTCGCGCATCCCACTCCACGGCGACGACGCGCCGCTCGGGATCCCGATGGACGAGCACCGCGGCCATGATCCCCAACCCGGCTCCGAGGTCGAGGGTCTCGCGGACGCCCTTCAGTCGGGAAGCGACGACCGCGTAGACCGGGTCGAAGAGGATCTTCCATCGGACGTACTGACGGAGCGGAAAGGGCAAGCCGGGCAGGCGAGCCCCGAACTGCGCCATCTCGTCGCGGGAAAGACGGACTTCTGGCGAAGCCCAGCGAGTCGCCGTCCTCGCGGCCGCCGTTCCGAGCGCCGTCCCGAGTACGAGCCCGAGCACCGTCCCTCCCGCCAGGATGTCGAAGAAGAGAAGACGCACGAGCTCTCCCGCCGGCATCGCCTGGAACGCGACCCGGTCCATCCGAAGAAGGTGGCCGTGGCGGACGAGCTCTCCGAGCTGAGCTCCGGCGAAGAGGACGAGGGGCAGGAGGGGCGGGGCCGAGATCTGGAGACCCAGGAACACCGCCAGCTTGTTGAGTCGGAAAACGATGGCGAGAAGCGCCGCGATCGCGACTTGAAGGCCGAGAAACGGGCTGCAGCCGACCAGAACGCCGACTCCGACCGCGAACCCGACCCGCGCGGGCGAAGCGTGCTCGCGGAGAACCCGGTCCCACAGCGCTCGAAAGTGCGGAAACCACGAGCGCGCCCGTCGCTCCGCCGGTTTGGTCTCCGACACGCCCGGAACTCTGACATCCTCGGCGCGCCGGAGGAAGGGGGTTCACGTGACCAGGACGGCCGTCATCGCCATCGGCGGGAACTCGCTCATCACGGACAAGGAGCACCAGCGTGTCCCGGACCAGTACCAGGCGTGCTCCGAAACGTGCCGCCACATCGCGCCGCTCCTCCGGGACCCGGACCTCCGGCTCGTGATCACGCACGGGAACGGCCCGCAGGTGGGCTTCATCCTGCGCCGGTCGGAGCTCGCGTCGAAGGAGCTCCACCCCGTGCCCCTGGACTCGTGTGTTGCAGATACTCAGGGCGCGCTCGGCTACCACCTCCAGCTCGCGCTCTTCAACGAGTTCCGTCGGCTGGGCTTCGAGAAGGCCGCGGCCACGGTCGTGACGCTCTGCCTCGTGGACCGGGCCGATCCCGCGTTCGAGAAGCCGAACAAGCCCATCGGATCTTTCCTGTCGAAGGCGGATGCGGACCTCCGTCGCGCGGCGGACGGGTGGGACATGGTCGAGGACGCCGGGCGCGGATGGCGGCGCGTCGTCGCCTCTCCGGCGCCGAAGGCGATCCTCCAGCTCGGCGCGGTGAAGAGCCTCCTCGACGCGGGCTTCGTCGTCGTTGCGGCGGGCGGAGGCGGGATCGCCGTCGTCGAGGACGCCGCGGGGATGATCCGGGGCGCGGCCGCGGTCATCGACAAGGACCACGCGTCGAGCCTTCTCGCCCGCCAGCTGGGCGCCGAGCTTCTCGTCATCTCGACGGGCGTCGAGAAGGTCTCCCTCGACTTCGGCACCCCACAGCAGAAGGAGATCGAACGGATGACCGTCGCCGAGGCGCGACGGTTCATGGCCGAGGGCCACTTCAAGGCGGGGAGCATGCTCCCGAAGATCGAAGCCGTCGTCGCCTTCCTCGAGGGAGGCGGCCGCGAGGCGATCATCACGGATCCTGCGCACGTCGGCCTCGCCCTCGCCGGCAAGGCAGGCACGCACGTCGTCCCGTGAAACCCGCCGCCGGCCGCCCCGTAGTCGTGGGTGATGCTCGACGTAACGATCGACTGGCTGTACGTCGGCCCGATGGTCCAGATCTCGCGATACCGATGCCACGCGGCGGGCTGCGCCGTCGGGAGAGAGCAGCGGCAGCCGGCCCACGTGATCGGCTTTCCGCATTCCGGTGTCTTCGCGCTTCACCAGGGGCGCGAGCGCCTCACGGTCGAGCAGGGGACCGTTCTTTTCCTCAACCATGGCGCGCCCTATCGCACGAGTCACCCCTGCGGAGGCGGCGACCACGGTGCCGCGATCGCCGTCCGCCCGGACGTCCTCGTCGAGGCTCTCGCGAGGTTCGACCCGACGGTCCGGGACCGCCCGGGGGCGCCGTTTCGCACCGCCCTCGGCGCGACCTCCTCGCGCACGTACCTGCTGCAGCGGCTTCTGCACCTCCGCGTCTCGAGGAGACGTGACCCGCACTCCCTCGAGCTCGAGGAGGCCGCGCTGGCTCTGGTCGGGGAAGTCGCGGCGGCGGCCTGCCGATGGGATGGAAGCGCGCCCCCGCTCCGGCCCCTGAGAGAACGCCACTGCGACGCCGTCCATTCGGTGCGCGCCTTGCTCGCCTTCAAGCTCGGCGAGCCGGTGTCTCTCGAGGACGTGGGCCGGGCGGTCGGCGTCTCGCCCTTCCATCTCTGCCGGGTATTCCGGGCGGTCACCGGGACGACGATCTCCCGCTACCGCCACACCCTTCGGCTGCGAGCCGCGCTCGAGCGCGTGGCCAGCCCGGATGCCGACCTGAGCGCCGTCGCCATGGACCACGGTTACTCCAGCCACAGCCACTTCACGGTCGCGTTCCGGCGGGAGTTCGGCATGACGCCGACGGAATTCCGGCGCGCGGCCGCGCGGAGCCGGCGGAACGTGGCGGGCCTTCGCGCCCCGCGAGCACGATGCTGACAGCGCGAGCCCCCGGCGCGCCCCATCGTGCCCATGGTCCATGTCGGACCGTGGAGGATCTCGCGTGCGCGACACCATCCGGCTCCTGGCTCTGGCGGTCTCGACGATCGCCCCGTGCGGCGCGGCGCTGGCCCAGGCGCCGCCTCCGGCAGCTCGAGACTCGGCGTTCTCGTGGGGACTGAAAGGCGGCGTCAGTTTCGCGAACGTCCTGCTCGCCCCGGACCTTCCGCCGGGATACTCGAAGTCCGCCCGGACGGGTTTCATCGGGGGCGCGTTCGCCGAGGCCCGGCTCTCGGAGGCGTTCTCCGTTCAGCTCGAGGCGTTCTACACGCAGAAGGGGTTCGAGGTTTCGTCGGCCGCCGGCAAGGCGACGTACCGCCTCGACTACGTGGAACTGCCCCTCACCGCGAAGGCGACATTCGGGTCGGGCCCTCTCCGGCCGTATCTCTTCGCGGGACCCGTCGTCGGGTTTCGTCTCTCCGCCACCGTGGAGAGCGGATCGAGTTCCGGAGATTTCCAGGACTCGACGAGGACGACGGACCTGGGCCTCGACTTGGGGGCGGGCCTTCTCTATCGGCTGAATCCGGGGACCGCGCTCGTCCTCGAAGGCCGCTACTCCGTGGGCCTCGTGAACATCTTCAACACCGGACCCGTGGGCGGAACCGTCAACACGCGGGATCTGAAGATCCTCGCGGGCGTGAGCTTCGCGCTGGGGACTTCGCGCTAGCGGCCGCTCGCGTCAGGACGGCGGCGTGAAGCGGGCGTCGCTCAGGGGCGGATTCACCTCGACCTTGTCCACCACGATCCGGAGCAACTGCGGCCGGCCGGCGGCCCGGACCTCGACGAGGTGGGGGAAGAGGATCCCTCCCGTCTTTCGGTAGTCGCCGAAGGTCGTCTCGACCGAGACGCGCCTCCCGCGCACGAGCCGCGTGGCGTCGGTCCGGACCAGGTTCGCGGATTTGACCTCGACGTAGGCGGTGAGCACCCCGCCGCTCTTGAGCGTGACCTTCAGCTTCCAGGCCTCGTGGCCGCCGACGATCTCGCGGCCGACGAGCTCGATCCGGCTCCCCTTGCTCTTCCAGTCGACGAGCGGCCCGTCGATGTCGGCCTGCTCTCGCGCGTCGATCAGGGCCTCTTCCGGCATGGCCTTGACGCCCATCTCTCCCTCGAGCGGGTTCACCTTCCAGCCACGCTGGCCGTCCGAGGCGAAGACGCTGGTGACGCCCTGGACGGTGAACTCGAACCGGATTTTCCCGGGGCGTTTGATCTCGCGCATCACGAGCCCGTTGCGGTCCGCACCGGCGCTGATGCGCCCTTCCTGGCGCAGCGTCTGAAGAGCCTTCAGCTTCTCCATCCCTCCCCGTGCCGTCACGTAGCGCCCGACGATCTCGTCGGCCGTCGGCTCGGCTGCGGGTTTCGCGGGCGCGCTCGGCGGGGGAGAGCCCGCAAGGGCGCCGGGACCGGCCAGCAACGTCGCGACGAAGGCCGCCGCAGCCAGCCGCCCGCGGGGGGATCCGCCGCGCGCGCTCATCTCGAGATTCCTGCGGGGTTCGGCCAGGACGTCACGCCATAGCCCCACCCACCCGTGTAAACGGGGTTGTAGACAGGGTTGTTTCTCATCCGGTCCGCTTCATCCCGCGCACGCTTGTCGTCCTCTTGTTTCTGCAGCTGGTCCATGCTGGCCTTGAACTGCGCGTCCGAGGCGCGCTGGGCGGCCTCGTTGCGCGCCTGATCCTTCGCGGCGTCGGACTGCGCCAGCTGCACCTCGGCGGGCGTCATCCACTCGCCGTCGTACTTGACGAAGCCACGGGCGCGGTAGCTGTCTTCCTCGGTGAGCCAGCGGCCGTCGACCTGCACGAACCCCAGCGCCTCCCGGGCTTCCTTGTCGTCGGGAGCGAGCGCGAGAACCCGCTTGTAGGCCGCGCGCGACTGGGCCGAGAGGCCCTTCGTGGACGCCCACAGGCCGAGGCTGCGCCAGCCGTTGACGTCCTGCGGACCCAGCTTGCTCGCTCGCGCGTCGAACTCGTCGAGGGGCGAAGTGCCCTTCACGACCTTCTCGACCTGGTCCATCTGGAGACCGATGGTCCCATCGCCGAAGTCGATGACCACCTTCTCCGCGGTCTGCTCGAGGATCCGGCCGGAGAAACTGGCTCCGCTCTTGAGGTACACGACATCCGCGACAAGAAGTCCGGGCGCCAGGAGCAGCAGGAGCAGAAGCTTTCTCACGGCTCGAGGAAAGTCTAACCCAGGGATGGACCGGGGACTTCGCCGTAAACGAAAGGCCCGGCGTTTCCGCCGGGCCGGGTCGTAATTGGTTGCG
The DNA here is from genome assembly GCA_016716715.1 of Acidobacteriota bacterium. Lineage (NCBI taxonomy): Bacteria > Pseudomonadati > Acidobacteriota > Acidobacteriota bacterium. The sequence goes on from JADJVE010000001.1 coordinate 382,796, forward strand.
GGGGCAAGATTTGAACTTGCGACCTTTGGGTTATGAGCCCAACGAGCTACCAGGCTGCTCCACCCCGCGTCAGGGAGGGGGACCATAACGGCTCGGGCCCTGCGAGTCAAGTTTGGACCGGTTAGAGTGGAGGCCGGAGGACCTCATGGGACTCTTCTCGGACACGACCCTGAAACCTGGGGACAAGGCTCCGCTCTTCACGCTGAAGGACCAGAACGGCAAGTCCGTCTCGCTCGCGTCGCTCAAGGGCCGGCGCGTCGTCCTCTACTTCTTCCCGAAGGCCGACACCGCCGGTTGAACCGTGGAAGCCCAGGCCTTCCGTGACGAAGGCCCGAAGCTCCCGAAGGACGTCGTCGTCCTCGGCGTCTCGAAAGACACCGTCGAGGCCCAGAAGAAGTTCGCGGAAAAGAACAAGCTGACGTTCCGCCTCCTCGCGGACGAGGACAGCGAGGTCATCGCGCTCTACGGCGTAGGCCTCGCGTTCGGCGTCGCGAAGCGGAAGTCGTTCCTGATCGACTCGAAGGGGAAGATCGCGAAGGTCTACGAGTCCGTCGCTCCGGCGAAGCACGCGGGCGAGGTGGCGAGGGACCTCGAGGGCGTCGACTAACGCGATACGGGCGACGGGGCGGGAGGCGCCGCGGGCTTCACCCGCTTCTCCCACCCGTCCGGCAGGACGAGGACGACCTCGCCGGGCTTGACGAGGTTGAGCTCCTCGCGCGCGACCTTCTCGAGGGCGTTCGGGTCGCTCCTGAGCGCCGCGACCTCGGCCTGGAGCCGCTTCGTGTCGGCCTCGAGCTGGGCGACCTCTTCCTGGGCCCTCGCGAGCTGGACGCGCTGCTTCCGCACCTGCAGGAGGCCGCGGTCGCTCACGAGGAAGATGCCGAAGACGAGGGCCGACAGGAGCGCCGACACGACGACGACCGACGCGGGGCGCACGTGGCGGGCGTCGGGCCGGGCCGCGGGCGCCTCCGGGCCGCGGTCCGTCCGCGCGCGCCGGGCGGACGGCTCCGGCTCGCGCTCGCGTTCCGGGCGGGCCGGACGCTGCGGGCTCTGCGGGACGCGCTTGATGCCGACGAGGCGGGGCGGACCCTCACCCCCGACGATTCGTTCGAAGCGCACCGCTCATTTTCGCTCAATTCCGCCGGAGCGGCGCGGGTTTGACGGGATCAGGCCTTCTTCGCCGCGAGGCCGGGGTAGACGCCCGTCTCGCCGAGGTCTTCCTCGATGCGCAGGAGGCGGTTGTATTTCGCGATCCGCTCGGAGCGGCAGAGGGAACCGGTCTTGATGAAGCCGGCGTTCGTCGCGACCGCGAGGTCGGCGATCGTCGTGTCCTCGGTCTCGCCCGAGCGGTGCGAAATGACCGTGACGTAGCGCGCCGTCTGCGCCATCCGAACCGCCTCGAGCGTCTCCGTGATCGTCCCGATCTGGTTCAGCTTCACGAGAAGGCCGTTCGCGATGCCGTCCGCGATGCCCTGCTTCAGAATTTTCGGATTCGTCACGAAGTTGTCGTCGCCGATGAGATGGATCCCGCCACCGAGCCTCTCGGTGATGAGCTTCCAGCCTGCTTTGTCGCCTTCGGCGCAGCCGTCCTCGATCGAGAGGATCGGGTAATCCATCACGATCCCTTCGTAGAAGGCCACGATCTCGGCGGGCGAGAGCCTCTTCCCTTCGAGCGTGTAGACGCCCTTGTCGAAGAACTCCGACGCCGCGCAGTCGAGGGCGATGAAGACGTCCTTGCCCGCCTTGTAGCCTGCTTTGCCGATCGCGTCGACGATGAAGTCGAGCGTCGCGCGCGTGGACTCGAGGTTCGGGGCGAAGCCGCCCTCGTCGCCGACGCCCGTCGCGAAGCCCTTGGCCTTGAGGAGCCCCTTCAGCGCGTGGAAGACCTCCGAGCCGGCGCGCAGCGCCTCGCGGAAGGTCGCGAATCCGGCGGGCACGAGCATGAACTCCTGGATGTCGAGCGGGTTGTCCGCATGCGCGCCGCCGTTCACGACGTTCATCATCGGGACGGGCAGCGTGACGGCGCCCGTGCCGCCGATATACCTGAAGAGCGGGAGCGCGCAGGCCTCGGCCGCGGCACGGCAGACGGCCATCGAGACGCCGAGAATCGCGTTGGCGCCGAGCGCGGTCTTCATCTCGGTGCCGTCGAGCTCGATCATGAGGCGGTCGATCTCGGCCTGCTGGCGCGCGTCCATTCCGAGGACCTCGGGCGCGATCGTCTCGTTCACGTTCTTGACGGCCTTGAGGACGCCCTTGCCGCCGTAGCGCTTCTTGTCGCCGTCGCGCAGCTCGAGCGCCTCGCGCGAGCCGGTGGAGGCGCCGGACGGGACGCCCGCGCGGGCGGACGCGCCCCCCTCGAGGAGGCACTCGACTTCGACGGTGGGGTTGCCGCGGGAATCCAGGATCTCGCGGGCGTGGATGCTTTCGATGGCGTACATGTGGCTACCCCTTACCCTCTAAGAACATATTCTTTTGCTTTCGTCAGCAGTCGATCCGTCTCTCGTCTGTCCGGAGATTCCGCGTAGATCCGAACCACGGGTTCCGTCCCCGAGGCGCGGAAGAGAATCCAGCGGCCGTCGCCGAGGAGCAGTTTCTGGCCGTCCGTGCGGTCGATGCCCTGGACCTTGAGCCCCGCGAACGCGTCCGGGTTCTCCGCGAGCCTCTTTTTCATCGTCTCCGCGAGCTTCGGGTCGAGGCGCGCGTCCGCGCGATCCGGCCAGAACGGCCCGACCTTCGCGAAGAGGTCCTTCAGCAGCGTGCCGAGCGTCTTGCCCGTCGTCGCGACGAGCTCGGCGAGGAGGAGACAGGCGAGCGGGCCGTCCTTCTCGGGGACGTGGCCCTCCATCGTGAAGCCGGCCGACTCCTCGCCGCCCATCACGATCTTGTCCTGGAGCAGCAGCTCACCGATGAACTTGAAGCCGACGGCCGTCTCGAAGACGGGCGCGCCGTACGCCTTCGCGACGGCGTCGAGGCCGTGCGTCGTCGCGACCGAGCGCGCCACTCCGCGCGCGTCGCCGGCCCTCCGGCGCGGCAGAAGGCGCTCGGCGAGCAGCATCAGGCAGTGGTTCGGGTTCACGTAGACGCCGTCGGCGTCGAGGACGCCGAAGCGGTCCCCGTCGCCGTCCGTCGCGAGGCCGATCGCGCGCTTCTCCGAGACGACGACCTTGCCGAGCGCGACGAGGTTCGGGGCGTCGCACTGCGGCGAGAGGCCGCCGAAGTACGGGTCGCGGTGGCCGTTGATGAGGGCGACGTCCACGCCGGCACGGACGAGGAACGCGTCGAGGTAGCCGCGCGAGGTTCCGAAGCGCGGGTCCACCGCGACGCGCAGCCCCGCCTTCTTCATGGCGGCCCCGTCCACGCGGCGCCGGAGCTCGGCAAGGTAGGGCTCGGTCGGGTCGAACGTCGGCGTGTCGGCGGCAGGCGCGGAGGCCGCGTCCGCGTCCGTCGTCTTCGCGATCTCGTCCTCGATCTTCGCCGTGACGTCCGGCAGGGCGGGCGCGCCGTCGGCGGTCGAGAACTTGATGCCGTTGTACTCCGGCGGATTGTGCGAGGCCGTGAAGTTGATCGCGCCGAGCGCCTTCTTCTCGCGGATCGTGAACGCGACGACGGGCGTCGGGACGTCGCGGTCGGCGCGCAGGGGCCTCACGCCCTCTCGCGCGAGGACGCGCGAGGCCTCGTCCACGAAGCGCTCGTTGAGGAAGCGGGTGTCCGACGCGACGACGAGGCCGCGGAGCGGGTCGCCCGTGGCCTTCGCGACGCGGGCGATCGCGGTGACGACGCGCCGCGCGTTCGGGAACGTGAATTCCTCGCCGAGGATCGAGCGCCAGCCGGACGTTCCGAAACGGATCATGGGGCGGGTAGGATTCTACGGTGAGAGTTCCTCATCCGCTCCGGAACGCAGCCGCGTCTCTTTCGCGTGCTGCCGCGCTGCTCGCGGGCCTCGCGGCGGGCTGCGTGTCCCGGCCGCCGGCGGAAGGCCCCGTCCCGATGGCGCGCTTCGGCCCGGACCGCGCGGCGGCGGCTTACGCCGGCCACGCGGACGACGCGAAAGCCGCTCTCCTCGCCCGGATCAACGCCGACCGCGCGGCCGCGGGCGTCCCGCATGTCGCCGTCGACCTCGTCGCGGCGAAGGCGGGCGACGCGTTCTGCCTCGACGCGGCGCGGACGGGCGTCATGGGCCACTGGGACCTCGCGGGCCGCGCGCCGTACGACCGCTTCGCCGACGCCGGCGGCGTGGACTGGAACGCGGAGAACTTCAGCGGCACGTCGCGCCGGGGGGAGGTGTTTCGCAGGGACGAGCTCGTGGGCCTCCTCCTCGGCGCGCACAAAGGGATGATGCAGGAGAGACCGCCGGACGACGGCCACCGCAAGACGATCCTCGACCCGAAGTGGACGCACGTCGGGATCGGAGTCGCCCTGGAAGGCGGCGAGTTCCGGATGACGGAGGAGTTCACGCGCCACGTCGTCGATTGGGTCGAGCTTCCGGCCGGCCGCATGCCGGCGGGGCGGACGGTGCCCGTCAACATCCAGCTCCCGAAGGGGTGGAACCTCGCGGCAGTCGAGATCGCTCACGAGAAGTTTCCACGGCCGCTCACGGCGAAGGAGATCCGCGCCCGCTCCTCCTACGCGTTCCCGGCCACCTCGCAGAAGCTCCTTCCGCGTCTGGCATCGCCGTTCGTCTACAAGGACGGATCCACCGGCGTGATCGCCGTCGGGAACGGGCTCGTTCGGGCCAACGTCGCGCTCGTCTCCGGGCCCGGGAGCTACTGGATCCTCGTTTACGCGGCGCCAGGAACCCTCGAAGGCATCCCGCTCAGCCCCATCACGGCGATCCGGGTCACGGCCGACTGACGCTAAGATCGCGGGAACATGACGCCGGAGTTCACGCGGGACGAAGCGGACGTCCTGCAGCGCTTCTTCACGAACGTCGACGCGCCCGTCTTCGGCCTCAAGCTCCCGCAGGAAGTCTCCGGCGCTCTCTTCTCGCGTTACAGCCGGACCGCCAAGAGCCTGCGGCGTGTGTTCCTCGACGAGTTCGTCGGCGAACAGGGCCTTGCCGACGGCCTCCTCGGAGGCGGGGCGGCCGCGGACGACGGCGAGTCCCTGCGCCGCGCGCGCGCGTTCTACGACCGCGTCCTCGTGGGCTATGGCGACGACTCCGTCGCGCAGCTGGGCGCGGCGCACGTCGCGGTCGAGCGCGCCTCGAACGTCGCGGCGCAGACGCTCGAGGACGCGCGCGTCGGGATCTCGTTCCTCGAGAAATCCACGCGCTACGTCCGCTTCGACCAGCGGGACGCGGCGGGGAACTTCCTGTGGCACCGCGAGGAGACGCTTCTCGCCTCGCGCCACGGCGCCGCGTTCGCGGCCCTCATGGACCGTCTCTTCGAGACGTACGCCGCGCAGATCGATCCGATGATCCGGCACATCGAGGAGATCCTCCCGATCGAATCCGTCGACGTCCGCCACCCGAAGACGGGCGAGCCGCTCGCCTGGAAGGACGTCGCGAAGGACGAGGACCTCCTGAAGGCGGCGCGGCGGGCGTACGGCGCGACCGTGCGCGCGCACGCGTGCGACGTCATGCGGAGCTATCTGCCCGGCGCCACGCTCACGAACCTCGGCGTCTTCGCGACGGGCCAGGCGTTCGAGCACCTGTTGAACCGCCTCTACGCGAGTCCGCTCGGCGAGTGCGCGGCGCTCGGCGCCGCGATGCACGGCGAGCTCCAGCGCCTGATCCCGTCGTTCGTGAAACGCGCGAAGAGGAGCGACTGGCTGGCTGATCTGGACGCGCGCACGCGCGCCGCCGCCGCGCGGATCCTGCCGCCCGGCGCCGGTCCCGCGGGCCCTGTCACGCTCCTCGACTTCGATCCCAAGGGAGATGCGAAGGTCCTCGCGGCGCTTCTCTATCCCTACGGCGACCGGCCGCTCGCCGAGGCGCGCGAGCGGATCGCCGCGCTGCCGGCGGCCGAGCGGGCCGCACTTCACGCCGAGCTCGCGGGGGCTCGGCGCAATCGCCGCGACAAGCCGCCGCGTGCGCTCGAGGAGACGGCGTACGCGTTCGACCTCGTCGGGAACTTCGGCATGTACCGCGACCTCCACCGTCACCGCCTCCTCTCGCAGGAGCGTCAGCCGTTCACGACGGCGCACGGCTGGGACACGCCGCCCGAGATCGTCGAGTCCGGCTGCGAGCCGGAGTTCCGCGCGCGGATGGAAGAGGCGCACGAGCTCCACGAGGCCGTCGCCCGCGAGCACCCGCGCGAAGCCCAGTACGTCGTGCCTTTCGCGTTCAGGGTGCGCTGGCGCATGACGCTCAACCTGCGCGAGGCGGTCCATCTCTGCGAGCTGCGCTCGATGCCGCAGGGCCACCCCGACTACCGGCTCCTCGTGCAGGAGATGTGGAAGCAGATCGAGGCGGCCCACCCCGCGCTCGCCCCGTGGGGAAGGTTCGTGAACCGCGACACCTACCGCCTCGGCCGCCTCCAGTCCGAGATGCGGACGGAGTACAAGCGGGCGCAGACGGCGTAGGCGTCAGCCCGCCGTCAGCGTGTCCAGGCCCGCGAGCACCTGGGCGGCGTCCTCGTCGGGCCGCGCGAGGTAGACGGGGATCGCCCCGGGAATCTCGTGGAAGATCTCCGTGACCATCTCCGGGTCGTCCGTCACGACGGCGTCGAGCCGCGCGGAGCGGCCGAGGCGCTCGAGGACGTTCTCGAGTCCCTGCTCGCCCAGGAACGTCGTCGACGGCGGCGCGAGCGCGCGCAGCGCGTCGAGGAGGTCGTGGCGCTCGCTGGTCGCGACGAGGACGTGACGCATCAGGAGCTTCTCGACTCGCGCAGGAGCTCCTCGACGGAATCGCGGACGCCGGCCGAGGAGGCCGCTCGCCGAAGGTATTCCTCATCGAGGGCCCCTCGCTGGACTGCGAGAATTCCGGCTGCGTCCCTGAGTTGCTTCTCGGAGTCGCCCGCGGCCGCCCAGCGCAGTTTCGAGACGATCAGGTCCTCCGGAGAGATTCCGAACAGCGACACGCCGAGCGCGGAGATGACGCGTCTCCGCGAGAAGGCGAGCGACGCGAACTCGTCTGTCGGAGCCACGATGAGGTCGGCCTTCCATCCGGTGGTCGTCTCGACGACGTTGAACATCCCGGTCCGGGCGAGCGCTTCACCTGCAGCCTCGCGGGACGCGTACCAGTTGCGGTCGAGTTTCGCGAGAAACGTCTCGAGAGTCGGGGGGCTGGGGGCGATGACGATGTCCGCGTCAGCCGTGAAGCGCGGCTCTCCGTACGCGAGGAGCGCGACGCCTCCCGTTGCCATGTAGGGAATTCCGGCAGCGTCGAGTTGCGAAACGACACTTTGGAGAAACGAGGCGAAGCTCATGGCGCCGGGGCGGAGCGCCGAAACACCTGTTCGAAGAGGGCGTCGCCGAGGAGGAGGCGCGCAACCTCACGGCTGACGGCGTCATCGGAATCGCCGGGCCGGCGCGCCCGGATCGTCGCGGCCAGCCCCTCTCGCACCTCGTCGCAGAGCGCGAGGCCGGCCGAAAAACGGCCGGAGGGACCGAGCGCGCGGAGGGCCTCGATGCGGCGTTCGAAGGCATCTCGGCTCGTGTCCCGGGGCCAGGGTGTCACGCTCGCCTCCTGGCGCCGCCTTGAGCGGGCCGTTTCCGAAGCCTACAGTACCCCCGTGGCGCCGCGGCTTCCCGTGTACCTCGATTATCACGCGACGACGCCGGTCGACCCGCGCGTCTTCGAGGCGATGCGCCCGTACTTCACGGAGAACTTCGGAAATGCGGCGTCCCGGAGCCACGTGTTCGGGATGCGCGCCGCGTCCGCCGTCGAGAAGGCGCGCGAGGAGGTCGCGGACCTCGTCGGCGCGAACGCGAAGGAGATCGTCTTCACCTCCGGCGCGACCGAGGCGGACAACCTCGCGGTTCTCGGCGCCGCGCGGGCGCGGCGCGCGCGGGGGACGCACGTCGTCGTCTCGGCGATCGAGCACCGCGCCGTCCTCGACCCCTGCGCGCGCCTCGAAACGGAGGGATTCCGCGTCACGCGCGTCGCCCCGGACCGGCTCGGCCGCACGAGTGCCGCCGCCGTCGCGTGGGCGCTCTCCCCGGAGACGACCCTCGTGACCGTCATGGCGGCGAACAACGAGATCGGGACGCTCAATCCCGTCGCGGAGATCGCGGGCCTCTGCAAGGAGCGGGGCGTCCTCTTCCACACGGACGCCGTCCAGGCCGCGGGCCGGGTTCCTCTCGACGTCCACGCCTCCGGCATCGATCTCCTTTCCCTCTCGGCCCACAAGCTCTGCGGGCCGAAGGGCGTGGGCGCGCTCTTCGTGCGGGCCTCGAACCCCCGCGTCGTGCTCGACCCGCTGCTCTTCGGCGGCGGACACGAGCGCGGGATGAGGCCGGGCACGCTCGATGTCCCGGGCATCGTGGGCTTCGGCGCGGCCGCGGCGATCGCGAAGGCCGAAGGCGCCGCCGAAGCCGCGCGCGTCGCGGCGCTGCGCGACCGGCTGTGGGAGCGGCTCCGCGCGGGCGTGCCCGGCGCCTCGCGCAACGGCGACCCCGCGGCGTGCCTGCCCGGCAATCTCAACGTGCGCTTCCCGGGCGCGCCGTCGGACACCGTGATGATGGAGACGCGCGACCTCGCGCTGTCCGCGGGCTCGGCCTGCACGTTGGCGTCCGTCGAGGCAAGCCACGTCCTCCGCGGGATCGGCCTCACGAAGGAAGAAGCGCACGAGTCGATCCGCTTCGGCCTCGGGCGGTTCACGACGGAGGAGGAAGTCGACTGGGCCGCGTCCGCCGTCGCCGCGGCGGTGCGGCGCGTGCGCGACGCGCGGGGGACCTCGGCCCTCTAGTATCGTCCGCGCGTGGGGCGCCTCCGCCGTCTCTCCGCTCCCGGCCTCGCGATCGCGTGCGCCCTTCTCGCCGGCCCCGCAGCCGGCGGGGACATCCGGCTGACCGTGTCGGTCCTGACTCCGGACAAAACGACCGCGCCGGGCGCGGGCGCCGTCGTCTGGGTCGTGGATGCCGCGGCCGCGAAACTAGCGGCAGGGTCGGCGAAGGCGAGGATCGCCTCGAAGAGCAAGCGCTTCGACCCGCACGTCGCGGTCGTGCCGGCCGGCGGCACCGTCCAGTTTCCGAACCTCGACGGGATTTACCACAACGTCTTCAGTCTCTCCGAGAAGGCCCGCTTCGACCTCGGCCTCTACCGCAACGGCGCCTCGCGGGCGATGACGTTCGAGAACCCCGGGCCCGTGAAGATCTACTGCAACATCCATCCCCAGATGGCGGCCGTCCTCCTCGTGATCGACGGCGGAATGTGGGCGCAGGCGGGAGCGGACGGGACGGCCGTTCTCGCGGGCGTGCCGGCGGGGAAGGCGACGGTCCGCGCGTGGGACGAGAGGGGCGGCGACTTCACGGCGGTCGTGGACGTGCCCGCGACTGGAACGGTCCCGCTCGCGGTCTCCCTCGACGGCTCGGGGTGGCGCGAGGCCGGCCACAAGAACAAGTACGGGAAGGACTACCCTCCTCCCGACGACGATGGCAACCGGTACTGACGACACGCGCCGCGCAGCCTCCGGGGAGGTGACGCGCGCCACGCTTGCCGAGGGCGAAGCGCCGCGCGCGATCCGCGCGGCGGAGGAGTCGACGTTCGTCGCGCCGGCGAAGCCCGCTCCGGCCGGCAAGCCCGCGCGCGGGCCGGGCCTCGCGACACAGTTCTTCGCCGGCGCCGCCGTCCTCGTCGTCGCGACGCTCGGCGCCGCCATCGCCGTCGGGACGTGGCGCGCGAACGAGGCCGCCGAGAAGAGCATCCGAGAGAGCCTCCGCGACCTGCCCGGCGTCGTCGGGTCGTATCAGATCAGCCTCGAGGAGAGCCTCCGGCGCCAGCTCACGAGCGTGGCGGACGAGCCGGGGACGAAGGGCCTCTTCGCACTACGCGACCAGAGGACGCTCCACGACTGGACGGTCGACAAGGCGCAGCGGGGAAAACTCGACGCGGGGGCGGTCTTTCTCTTCGACGAGCGTGGCGTCCTCCTCGACCGAAGCGACCAGGAGGTCACCGAGGAAAACCGCCGTTCCTTCGCGTCGGTGAAGTGGGTCGCCGACGCGCTCAAGGGCATGCCGTCCACCGCGGTCATCCGCGAGAAGGCGAAGCTCTCGTACGTCGCGTCGGTTCCCGTCCTCTCGGGCGACGCATCCGTCGGCGAGGGACGGCTCGCGGGGGTGCTCGCGGCCGCCGTCCCGCTCGACGCGGCGCGCGCGAAGGCGCTGCAGGGCATCACGAAGGGGCAGGCCGGGTTCGTCGCGAACGTCGGCAAGCGCGGCGAGGGGCCGGCCCTCGAGCTGTCGGCGTCCACGGAGGGCTTCCGCGGCGACGCGCTCGTGCCGGCGCTCGCGGCGCAACCGGCGGCCGTGGACACGCTTTTCGCGCAGGGCCGGCCCGTCGGCCCGATCGACGTCGTCCTCGCGGGCGAGCGGCGCATCCTCGGGGCCGTCCCTCTCAAGAGCGCGTCGGGCGAGACGCTCGGCGCGTTCGTCGTCTCGCGCTCGCGCGAGGAAGAGACCGCCGCCTTCCGGAGGATCCGCGACACGCTCCTCGGGGTGGGCGCCCTCGCGCTGCTCGTCGCGCTGCCCGTGTCCTTCGTCATGGGCCGGCGCATCGCGCGCCCTCTCGAGGAGCTCGCGGACGGCGCCGCGGCGATCCGCGAGGGGAACCTCGACGTGAAGCTCCCGGAGGCGGGCGGCGGCGAGGTGGGCGCGCTCGCTCGCGCGTTCTCGGCGATGGTGGGCGAGCTCAAGGAAAAGGCCGCGCTCGAGCAGATGGTCGCGGGAATCCGCCGGGATCGCGACGCGACGCGCGGCGAAACGCTCGCGGCGCGCGTGCCGGCGCCCGATGCCGCGGCGCGGGCGTTCGCGGGCCCGCGCGTCGGGACGCTCTTCGCGTCGCGGTACGAGGTGACGGCCCTCCTTGGAAAGGGCGGGATGGGCACCGTCTACCGTGCGATCGACCGCGAGCTCGACGACGAGGTCGCCCTCAAGGTCCTCCTTCCGGACGCGTTCGACGAGGGCTCGGGCGCGACCCAGACGCTCAAGCAGGAGATCCGGCTCGCGCGGAAGATCACGCACCGCAACGTCGTCCGCACGCACGACCTCGGCGAGGCCGAGGGCGTCCGCTTCCTCACGATGGAGTACGTGCCGGGGACGACGCTGCGCGACATTCTCGACCGCCGCGGCGTCGTCGCGCTCGCGCCGGGCCTCCAGATCGCCAAGCAGCTCTGCCGCGGCCTCGCGGCCGTGCACGAGGCCGGCATCGTCCACCGCGACATCAAGCCCCCGAACATCATGGTCCTGCCGAACGGCGTCGTGAAGCTCATGGACTTCGGCATCGCGCGCGCCGCGGGCGGCGACGACCCCGGCGACGGCTCCACGGTCGGGACGCCGTACTACATGAGCCCGGAGCAGGCGCGCGGCGAGACCGTGGACGAGCGCAGCGACATCTACGCCGTCGGCGTCGTCCTCTACGAGATGTTCACGGGCACGCGGCCGATCGGAGGCGCGACGCCGGTCGAGGTCATGCGCCGCCACCTCTCGGTCGAGCCGGCCCCGCTCACCTCGCTGAGGCCCGACCTCCCGGCTCTCCTCGAGCGCCTCGTCGCCGCGTGCCTCGCGAAGAGCCCGGAGAAGCGCCCGCCCTCGGCGTCCGACCTCGCGGACGCGCTGCTCCGGCTCGGCGAGTAGCGCGGCGAAGGACGGCGGGCGCTCTCGTCCCCCCGGAAGGGCCGTTCGTCCCCGTTTTCGGCACCGAGAGAAACCCGCTGCGGCCGGCGCGCGTCTCCCGCGCGGAGGAACCACGCATGCCTGCCTCGACTCGTTTCGCCCGCCGCCCGGCGCTCTTCACCCTTCTGAGCCTCTTTCTCTTTTCTTCGATTTCTCTCTCCCACAACGGCGTCCGGCACGACTACAGGCTCGCCGGCGGGAAGTGGTTCGACGGCAAGACGTTCGTCGAGAGAACTGTCTACTCCGTCGGCGGCGTCCTGCGCGACGCGTGGGACGGGCCCGTCGAGGCGACGCTGGACCTTTCCGGGACGTTCGTCGTCGCTCCATACGCGGACGTCCACACGCACGACCTCGGCGGCGGATCCGACGCCGAGGGCCGCATCAAGGAGCGCCTGAGGCAGGGTGTCTTCTACCTGAAGAACACGAACAGCGTCCCGCGCTGGGCGGCGCCGTTCAAGCCTCTCGTGAACCGGCCCGAGAGCGTCGACGTCGCGTGGGCGAACGGCGGGCTCACGGCGGCGGGCGGCCACCCGATACAGATCTACGAGAACGTCGTCGCGCGCCCGCCCGTTCCGGACTGGACGAAGGCCGATCTGCCCGACCAGGCGTACGTCGTCGTCGACGATGCGGCGGCCCTCGACGCGAAATGGCCGAAGATCCTCGCGGGGAAGCCGGACTTCCTCAAAATCTACCTCGAACACTCCGAGGAATTCGCGAAGCGGAAGGACGACCCGGCGTTCTTCGGGAGGAAGGGCCTCGACCCGGCGCTCGTCCCGGCAATCGTCGCGAAGGCGCACGCCGCCGGCCTGCGCGTGACCGCCCACGCGCGCACCGCGGCGGACTTCCGCGCAGCGCTCGCGGGCGGCGTCGACGAGTTCGCGCACCTGCCGCTCGCGCGCCTCACCGCCGAGGACGCACGCCGCTGCGTCGAACGCAAGGTCACCGTCGTCACGACGACGCTCGGCCACTGGGACCGCGAGGGGATCGCGGACGTCGACGCGATCCACCGCGAGAATCTCGCCCTCCTGAAAGCGGCCGGCGTGACCGTCGTCTTCGGCGTGGACGGGCATCCGCCCCTCCTCGCCGAGGTCGAGAACGTCAGGCGGATGGGCGTCTTCGACGACGCGGCTCTCCTGAGGATGCTGGCGTCCGACGGCCCGAGGGCCGTGTTCCCGAAGCGGAAGATCGGCTGCCTTTCCGAAGGTTGCGAGGCGAGCTTTCTCGCGCTGGAGGCGAACCCGCTCGAGGACTTCGCGGCGCTCAAGAAGATCCGGACGCGGATGAAGGAGGGGCTCGTCCTGCGCGGGGTCGACGGCGCCGCACCCGCGGCGGCGCCTCCTCACGGCTAAGAAGGGTACTTCGCCCGCATCGCGGCCACGGACTTGACCAGAATCTTCTCGAGCACCTCATGGTCCAGGTCTGCGAGCCTCTTGACGTAGAGGCAGGAGACGCTCTTCCTGTGCGTGCCCAGACGGGGGAAGAGGGACTCGGAGCCGCGAAACCCCCTCGCGACGTAGAGGACGGTCGCGGCCTTGCGCGGCGAGAAGCCGACGAGCGGCATGTCGCCCTCGCGCCCGCTTTCGTAGACGTAGTGGCAGCTGCCGAACCCGACGATCGACGGCCCCCACATCTTCGGCCTTTCGCCGCTGACCGCCTGCATCAGCCTGACGAGCGCCCGCGCGTCGGCGCGCCGCGTTTCGTCCTCAACAGTTCCGATGAACGCCGCGACGCTCACCTTCGTCGGTTTCGTCTTGTTCTCCGCCATTACTTCGCCACCACGGGTTTCCAGATCCATTCCCGCGCGGCAGGTTTGCCGCCTCTCGTGCCCTCGATGCGCGCGGTGAGCGTGCCGTCCGGGTTCTTCCGATAGGAGATGCGCCGCGGAAACTCGAGCGCGCTCTCGAAGGCGGCGCTCGTCGCGTCGATCGCGGCGAGCGGAAACGGCGTCGCAGGCTTGCCGCCCGGGCTTGCAAGGTAGACGAGCGTCTCGCCCTGCTGCTCGATGCGCAGGAATTCGAATTCAATCGCCTTGCCGTCCTTCACGGTGCGCCCGAGACCGAGCATGAGCCCGCCCTTCGGGGCGAGCCAGACCTCCTCGACCTCGGCTCCGCCGGACGGCGCACTCCAGCTCCCGGCCATGAACGCGAGCTGTTCCAGGCGGGCGGCCGGTCCCTCCGCCGCGGCTGGAAGGGCATTGACCACCGCGCATAGGACGAGCATCCGAATTTTCATACTCTAAGAAATCCCCCTCTTCTGTCCTCAGCTCTTCGCGATGAAACCCCAGGGCGCGTTCTGGCGCGCGTGCGCGTCGAAGACGCCGCGGGGGAGCGCGGGATCGTTCTCGGACATCGTCGCGCGCTGCGGGCGCACGACCGAAAGAAGCGTCTCCTTGTGGTTCTTCACGAGGCGGCGCACGGGCGCGCCGGCGGCGGCCTCGAGGAGGATCGGCGTGGCTTCGGGGCCCATCTTCGCGAGCCACGCCTCCCAGATCGCCTCGACGACGGGCATCCCGCGGAACGACACGTTCGGCATCTTCCGGAATGCGGCGTCGAGGCGCTTCATCTTTTCCTCGAGCGCGGCCGGGTCGTCGAGGCTCTCGTTCTCGAACGGCGTGTGCGGCTTCGGGATGAACGCGTTCACCGTCGGGACGAGCGTCCCGACGCGTCCGCGCACGCGGCCCTCCGCGAGGAAGACCTCGCGCAGGCGGTCCACGAGGCCGACGATGTCGTCGACGTCCGCGTCCGTCTCGCCGGGCAGCCCGACCTGCAGGTAGAGCTTCAGCTGCGTGATGCCCGAGCGCGCGATGAGGCGCACCTTCTCGAGCAGCATCTCGTCGGAGACCTTCTTGTTGATCGCGCGGCGGAGGCGCTCGTTGCCCGCCTCGGGCGCGATGGCGAGCGCGCGCTCGCCCTGCGCCGTCAGGATCCCTAGGATTTCCTCCGAGATCGCGTCGATCTTCACGGACGACAGTGCGATGTGGTACTCGAGCGCCTGGAGGCCGCGCAGGATCGGGAGGATCTCCGGGTGGTCCGCGACGGCCGTCGCGATGAGGCCGACGCGGGACGTGAGCGGGCGGTTTCGTCGCGCCACTTCGAGGACGTGCTCGGCCGAGACGCGCACCTGCGGGGCCATGGCGTACGCGGCCCAGCAGAAGCGGCACATCTCCGAGCAGCCGCGTGCGATCTCGATCAGAAGCTTGTCGGAGAGCTCCGTGTGCGGCGTCAGGATCGTCGTGTGCGGCGGCTCGCGCAGCGGGCCCTCGGCGGCCTTGAACTGCTGGACGACGATCTTTCCCTCGTCGGCGGACTCGGCGCGCGCGCCGTGGACCGCGGGGACGTAGAGCCCCTTGACGTCCGCGAGCGCCGCGATCGTCGCGTCGCGCGAGAGGTCCCGCCGGAGAATGTCCGCGATCGCCGGGACGATCTTCTCGCCGTCGCCCATCGCGAAGACGTCCACCCAGAGGGCGAGAGGCGCGGGGTTGATGCGCGCGCAGTCGCCGCCGACGAGGACGATCGGGTCGCCTTCGCCGCGCTCAGCACGCTCGAGGGGGATGCGCGCCGCCGGCAGGAGCCGCAGGAAGTTGACGTAGTCCATCTCCCACGAGATCGAGAACGCCACGAGCGGAAAGTCGCCCAGTGGCGTGTCCGTTTCGAGCGTGCGCGGGCCGCGGAGGTCGCCGTCGTCCTCCACGAAGAAGCGGTCGCACGCGACGTCGTCCTCGCGGTTGAAGAGGCGATAGACCCACTGGAAGCCGAGGTTCGACATCCCGATCTCGTACGAGTTCGGGAAGCCGAGCGCGACGCGCGTCCGCCCGTGGCGGGACAGGCTCTCCGTCGAGCGTTCGGCGGCGAGCAGCGTGCGGCGTCGGTCAGGCCGGGATTGGGTCACTGTCCTCCGTGATCCCCTCGAACAGTATGGTCGAGAGGTACCTCTCCCCGGTGTCCGGGAGCATCGCGAGGAGGACGGAGCCCTCCGGCGCCTTCTCGGCGACCTTGACGGCCGCCGCGAACGTCCCCCCCGACGAGATGCCGCAGAAGATGCCTTCCTTGTGCGCGAGGGCGCGCGCCGCGTCGCGCGACTCGGTGTCGCTCACGAGGACGGCCTCGTCGTAGACCTTCCGGTTGAAGACGCCCGGGACGAAGTCGGCGTTCCAGCCCTGGACCTTGTGCGGGGCCCACGTTCCCTTCGTGACGATCGGGGCGCCCTCGGGCTCCGTGTAGACGATCTTCACGTCGGGCCGCGCGGCCTTGAGAACCTCTCCGACCCCCGTGAGCGTCCCGCCCGTTCCGATGCCGGAGACGAAGTAGTCGAGGCGCTTCCCTTCGAAGTCGCGCAGGATCTCGGGTCCCGTCGTCTTCCGGTGGTACTCGGGGTTCGCGGGGTTCTCGAACTGGTCCGGCATGTACCAGCCGTGCCGGGCGGCGAGCTCCCGGGCCTGCTTCACCATCCCCGACGCGCGGTTCGCGGCCGGGCTGAGGATCACCTTCGCCCCGAGGCCCTTCATGAGCTTGCGGCGCTCGACGGAGAACGAATCGGCCATGATCGCGACGAACGGGTAGCCCTTCACGGCGCAGACCATCGCAAGGCCGATCCCGGTGTTGCCCGACGTCGGCTCGACGACGGTCTGGCCCGGCTTGAGGACCCCGCGGCGCTCCGCGTCCTCGATGAGCGCGATCGCGAGCCGGTCCTTGACGGAGCCGAGGGGGTTGAAGGCTTCGCACTTCACGTAGATCGTGCGGCCGGCCGGCGCGAGGCGGTTGACGCGAACGACGGGGGTGTTGCCGATGGTGCCGAGGATGCTGTCGTGAATCACGTCGGTTCTCCTCCGGTGGAGCATGATAAGGACGGGAGCGTGACATGAAATCTAGAGTCTCAATCTCAACTTTCATCGTCCGTGTCGCCCTCGCGGCGTTCGTGCTCGCATCGCCGGCCCTCGCGCAGGGCGGCGTCTCCGAGTGGCCGCGCGAGTTCAAGACGCCGAAGGGCAACACGATCGTCATGTACCAGCCGCAGGCCGAGACCTTCCAGGGCGACCGTGCGACCGGCCGCGCGGCCGTGTCCTTCCTGAAGAAGGGCGAGGCGGCGCCGAAGTTCGGCGTCATCTTCTTCAGCGCCCGCGTCACCGTGGACCGCGACACCCGCCTCGTGTCCGTCCTGGACATGAAGGTGAACCGCGTGCGCTTCCCCTCGATCACGCCGGAGGGCGAAAAGAAATTCACGGACAACCTCGAGGCCGAGGTGCCGAAGTGGGACCTCGTCTTCTCCTACGACCGCCTCCTCGAGAACGTGAAGGTCGCCCAGCGCGAGAAGAAGAGCGCCGAGGGCCTCAAGCACGACCCGCCGAAGATCGTCTTCGCCGAGGAGCCGTCCGTCCTCCTGTCGTTCGACGGCGAGCCCGTATTCCGCGAGGTCGAGGGCGCGCCCGTGAAGGTCGCCGTGAACACGTCTCTCCTCGTCGTGAACGACACGCGCAGCGGGCGGTACTACCTCTCCGGCGGAAAGAAGTGGTGGTACGAGGCCGCGAGCCCGCTCGGCCCCTGGCGCACCGTCGGCGGCCCGCCGGCCGACATCGCGGAGTTCGCCGCGAAGGCCCAGTCCGAACAGAAGAAGGAAGCCGCCGATGCGGCCGGCGAGGACGGCACGGAGAGCGCGGCCCCGCCGCGAGTGGTCGTCGCGACCGAGGCCACCGAGATCGTCGTCACGGAAGGCAAGCCGGCCTTCAAACCGATCTCGGGCACGGACGGCAACCTTCTCGCGGTGGACAACACCGAGGGCGACGTCCTCCTCGACGTCCCGAAGCAGGACTATTACGTCCTGCTCTCGGGCCGCTGGTTCAAGGGCAAGAGCCTCACGCCGGGCGGCGCGTGGACGTACGTCGCGCCCGACGCGCTCCCCGACAGCTTCGCGAAGATCCCGCCGGAATCCGATTCGGGCGACGTGCGCGGAGCGGTCGCGGGCACGGACGAGGCCGAGGACGCCGTTCTCGACGCCCAGATCCCGCAGACGACCGCGGTGAAGCGCGCCGAGGCGACGCTCCAGGTCCAGTGGGACGGCGAGCCGAAGTTCATCGGGATCGACGGCTCGGCGACGTCCTACGCCGCGAACGCGTCGACGTCGGTCCTCCAGATCCGAGGTCGTTACTACGCGTGCGAGAACGCGGTGTGGTTCGTCTCCGATTCGCCGGACGGCCCGTGGAGCGTCGCGGATTCCGTGCCTGAAGGCGACATCGACGCGATCCCGCCGAGCGCGCCCGTCTACAACGTGAAGTACGTCCGCATCTACGACGCGACGGAGGACGTCGTCACGTTCGGCTACACGCCCGGCTACACGGGCGTCTACCCGTGGCACGGCACCGTCGTCTGGGGCACGGGCTGGTACTACCGGCCGTGGGTCGGGCCGACGTACTGGTGGCCGCGCCCCTACACGTGGGGCCTGTCCGCGCACTACAACCCGTGGACGGGCTGGGGCTTCGGCACTTCGTGGAGCTACCCGTTCTTCAGCGTGAGCTTCGGCTGGGGCGGCTGGTTCCAGCCGCGCGGCTGGCACCGGGCGCCCTATGGGGGCTGGGGCGGCGGCTGGCACCGGCCCGGTGGCTGGGGCTGGTACGGGCCCGGCGGCTATCGCCCGCCCGCGGTCATCGCGGGCCACTACTGGGGCGGCCACGGCGGCGGCTCGTGGAACCGGCCGCTCCCGAACGCGCGGCCTGGCGCGGTGCGCCCCGCGGTGCGCCCCCTCCCCGGCGTGCGCCCCGGCATCGGATTCCGTCCGCCGTCGCGCGACATCCGTCCGCCCGCGCAGTCCAACATCTACAACCGCCTTCCGGCGAAGTCGCGCGACGTCCCGCGGCCGCCGTCGACGATCGACCGTCCGAGGCCGTCGGGGTCGAGGCCCAACAACGTTTACGCCGACCGGAACGGCGAGGTCTACCGCCGCACGAAGGAAGGGCAGTGGCAGCAGCGTGAGTCCGGACGCTGGAAGCCGAGCGACGGCGGTGCGACGGCGAAGCCGGGCGGCGCGGGACCCGCAACGCGTCCGCCGAACGTCGGGCAACCCTCGGTGACCACGAGGCCCTCGCCGAACGTGTCGCGGCCCGCGCCGCGCCCCGAGCTGGACCGCGATTTCTCGGCGCGCCAGCGCGGAGACGAACGGGTGCGCGAACGCAGCAGGGACTCCAGCACCCGCCAGCAGAGTGTGTCCCGCCCGGCACCCCAGGCGGCCCCGCAGGCGCGCCCGGCTCCGCAGGCGGCTCCCCAGGCCCGTCCGGCGTCCCCGCCGTCCGGCGAGCGCAGGAGCGGAGGCGACAGGAAGAAGAACTGAGCCAGAGGGTTAGCATGCACCGGCCCCGGAGAGAACCTTCGGCTCCGGAATCCGTTTCTAGAGGTTGAGGAGCTGCGATGTACTACGTCATCGGGGCCAATGGCAGTCAGTACGGTCCGGTCGATGAGGCGACTCTGCGCGCCTGGATCGCCGAAGGCCGCGTCGGCGCGCCGAGCCTTTCGTTCAAATCGGGCGAGGCGTCCTGGGCGCCGCTTTCCACGCGTGAGGAATTCCGCGACCTTCTCGTCGCGGTGCCGGCGGCCTCTCCGTCGGCCACGCCCGCGGCCGGCGCGCCTCCCGTCGCGCCTCCGCCGTATCCGGCGCAGCAGGCGCCGCTCGCGCCCGGCGAGCGCGACTGGCTCGTGGCACTCCTGCTCTCGATCTTCCTCGGGACGTTCGGCGTCGACCGCTTCTACCTCGGCCAGGTCGGTCTCGGCCTCCTGAAGCTGTTCACGCTCGGCGGCTGCGGGATCTGGTGGCTGATCGACGTGATCCTGATCGCGACGAACACGCTCCGCGACGTCAACGGCGCGCTGCCCGTCAAGAGAATGTAGGGCTCAGGGCTTCGGCGCGGGCGCACTCTTCACGGCCGCGCCCGCGACCGTGACCTCGGCCGTCCAGCCGAACGCAGCGGCCGCGTCCGAGAAGAGGCCCGCCGCGTGGCGCGCGGCGGCGTCGAAGAGGCCGGCGTCCTTCGCGGACTTCGCGAGAGCGGCCCGCGCCCACGTCGTCCAGCGCGTGCGGTCGTCGGGCGTGATCGGGTTGAGGAAGCCCGACTTCTCGTCGAACCATTCCAGCCGGTCGTCGACGGAGAGGATCTGCGCGGCCGGGAGGCGAACCTTCACGATCCGGCGCGTCTCGTCGGCCGAGACGTCGAAGCCCTTGTCGAGGTCGAAACCGCCCATGACGCGGCCCCTCAGGCGCAGCGTCGCGTTCTTCGGCACGTCGAAGACGAGGATCGTCCGGACCTCCTCGACCCTGAGGACGTCCGAGATCTCCATCTGGACGGTTGCGAGACGGGCGATTTTCTTCACCGCGGTCACGACGGGCGCGGCGCCCGGCCCGCGGGAGGCCGATTTCCCGGCAAAAAAGCCGAGGGCGAAGAGGACGGCGGCCGCGGCGAGGGCGGCGAGGAGGCCGAGGATCAGGCGGCGGCGCATGAAGCAGGAAGACTAGTCCCGTCCAGCCCGGTTTGGTGCGAAAGTGGCCCGAAAACGTCGCCCGGCCTGGGCGGATGTGCCGCCGTCCGGGCGATAGAATCGGACGGGACTCGGAGGACGCATGACCACGAAACTCTCGCGCATCGCGCTGGGCGCTTCGCTCGCGCTGCTTCTCGCCGCGGGCGCCGCTCTCGCTGGGCAGCAGGGTCGCATCACGGGCAGGGCGACGGACGGCAAGGGCGTCGCGCTCGCCGACGTCAAGATCACGATCACGACGAAGTCCCTCACCAACTTCAAGGTCGAGCTGAAGACCGACAAGGACGGCAAGTGGGGGACGATCCTCAACGACTCGACGATTCCGTACCACTACAAGTTCGAGAAGCAGGGGTACATCGGCGTCGAGCAGGACAAGAAGGTCCCGATCGGCGAGTCCCAGGTGCTCGACGTCCAGCTCCTCACGCAGCAGCAGGCGATCGAGACGGGCGTCGTCAAGGCGGTCGACGATCCCTTCGTGACCGCCTACAACGCCTCGGTCGAGGCCTACCAGGCCGACAACCTCGACGTGGCGTGGGCGAAGGCGCAGGAGGCCGTGAAGGCCGGGCCCGACAAGGCGAACGGCTACGACCTCGCCGCGAAGATCGCGCTCAAGAAGAAGGACTGGGACGGCGTGATCGCGATGGGTGAGAAGTCGCTTTCCCTCGAGAACGACAACCCGCCGCTCATCGGCATGCTCATGGAGGCGTACCGCAACAAGGGCGACAAGGCGAAGTTCGCCGAGTACGAGAAGAAGTACATCGCGGCGAACCCCGACCAGCCCGACGTCATCTACAACCAGGCGGTCGAGCTCTACAACAAGGGCAAGTTCAAGGACGCCGAGCCGCTTCTCGCGAAGGTCGTGGAGGCCAAGCCCGACCACGCGAAGGCGCATTACCTTCTCGGGATGTGCGACGTGAACCTCAACAAGATCGCGGACATGAAGAAGCATCTCGGTGAGTACCTCAAGCTGGAGCCGAAGGGCGCCGACGCGGCCGCCGCGAAGGAAATGCTCGACGCGTTCAAGTGACCGCGTGACGCCGTTCGTCATCGGGATCGCGGGCGGCACCGGCTCGGGCAAGACGACCGTCGCCCGCGCGATCGTGAACCGCGTGGGGGAGGAGCGCATCGCGTTTCTCTCCCACGACGCCTACTATCGCGACTTCGTCGACCTCCCGAAGGACATCCTCGACGGCAAGAACTTCGACCACCCGGACTCGCTCGAGACCGAGCTGCTCGAGCGGCACCTCAAGGCGCTCAAGCAGGGCATGGTCGTCGAGATGCCCGTTTACGATTTCAAGGTCCACCGCCGCGCGGCCGAAACGAAGCGCGTCGAGCCGCGCAAGGTCATCCTCGTGGACGGCATCCTCATCTACGTCGAGCCCGAGCTCCGGAAGCTCTTCGACGTGAAGATCTTCGTCGACACGGACTCCGACGTGCGGCTCATCCGGCGCATCCGCCGCGACATCGCCGAGCGCGGACGCACGGTGGACAGCGTCGTCTCGCAGTACGAGAACACGGTGCGGCCGATGCACCTCGAGTTCGTCGAGCCCTCGAAGCGCTACGCGGACCTCATCATCCCGGAGGGCGGAGAGAACGCCGTCGCCCTCGAGTTCCTCTTCGCCCGCCTGAACGCGATCCTCGCCTGAGGCGACTCCGGCGGGGCAGAATGCGCGCATGAGAAACCGTCTCGCCGCGTCCCTCCTCGCCGTCGGCCTGTCCGCTCCCGCCCTCGCCGCCTCCCCGGACGCCGCCGCCCGCCTCGCCGGCCGCGCCGTCGGGGATACGCCGCTGATCTCCGACACGCGGGAGCTCTGCGACACGATCGGCGGCCGGCCCGTCGGGTCGCGCGCGAACACGCGCGCCGTGGCGTGGGCCGCCGCGAAATTCAAGGCGGCCGGCGCGGACGCCGTCCGGAACGAGGCGTTCCCGGTGCCCTTCCTGTGGCTGCCCGGCACGGCGGAGCTCGCGATCGTCTCTCCGGAGAGCGTCTCTCTGCGCGTCGTCGCGTGCCCCGCGGCGCCCTCCACGCCCGGCGCGATCACCGCGAAGGCGGTGGACGCCGGCGAGGGGACCGACGCGGACTACGCGCGCCTCGGCGCGAAGGCGAAGGGCGCGATCGCCGTCGTCCGGTCGAAGGAGATGAAGACGGCCGACGACCTCTTCGGTGAGTACATGCGCAACGGCGCGATCTTCGACGCCGCGAAGAAGGCCGGCGCGGCCGCGGTCCTCCTGCAGTCCACCCGGCCGCGCGGCCTCCTCTATCGCCACCCGGTCGGCCTCGGCCGCGAGCTGGCGCCGCTGCCGGCCGCGATGGTCTCGCGCGAGCACGCCGCGCGTCTCCTGCGCCTCGCCGAGGCGGGCGACGTCACCGTGCGCCTCGACGTGGCGAACAAGACCGGGCCGGCCTACGAATCGCAGAACGTCGTCGCCGAGATCAAGGGGGCGGAGAAGCCGGACGAGGTCGTCCTCCTCGGCGCGCACCTCGACTCGTGGGACCTCGGGACGGGCGCGAACGACAACGGCGTGAACGTGGCGCTGCTCGTGGACGTCCTGCGCGGGATCAGGGAGCTGGGGCTCAAGCCGAAGCGGACGATCCGTTTCGTCGCGTTCAACGCCGAGGAGCTCGGCATGTGGGGCTCGGCCGAGTACGTGCGCGCGCACGCGAAGGAGATGGGGAACATCGCCGCGGTCGTGATCTTCGACGTCGGCTCGGGCCGCACGACGAACTTCTACCTGAACGGGCGCGAGGACCTTCGCAAGCCCGCCGACGCGGCGCTCGCCGGCGTCGCGGGCCTCGTGGGCGTGCCGCACACGCTCGAGGGCGTGGACGGGACCGACAACTTCGACTTTCTTCTCTCGGGCGTCCCGAACTTCGTCGCGAACCAGGACTGGGCGCCGTACCTGCCCGACTACCACGCCGAGTCGGACACGTTCGACATGGTGGACGCGCGCGAGGCGCGCGCGAACGTCGCGATCGCCTCGGCGCTCGTGTGGGGTCTCGCGAACTCCGACGCCCGCGCGCCGCGCCAGTCGAAGGCCGAGGTCGACAAACTCCTGAAGGACACGAAGCTCGACGAGCAGATGAAGGCGATGGGGCAGTGGGACGACTGGGTCGCGGGTAAGCGCGGCGTCTCGAAGTGACTACAATCGCGCCCCTGTGAGCAGCTTTCCGCCGGTCCCCGAACAGATGGACCTCCTCCTCAAGGGCGTCGAGGCCTGCGAGAAGAGGGAGGAGCTCGAAAAGAAGCTCGCCCGCTCCCTGAAGACGGGCAAGCCGCTGCGCGTGAAGGTCGGGTTCGACCCGTCCGCGCCCGACCTCCACCTCGGCCACACCGTCGTCTTCCGCAAGATGCGCCACTTCCAGGAGCTCGGCCACGAGGTCGTGTTCCTGATCGGCGACTTCACGGGAATGATCGGCGACCCCACGGGCAAGAAGGCCACGCGCCCCCAGCTCACGAAGGACGAGATCCTCGCGAACGCCGAGACGTACAAGGCCCAGGTCTTCAAGATCCTCGACCCCGTGAAGACGCGCGTGATGTTCAACTCCGAATGGCTCTCGGCGCTCGGGGCCGAGGGGCTCGTCCGCCTCTGCGCGAAGTACACGGTCGCGCAGCTTCTCGAGCGCGACGACTTCGCGAAGCGGTTCAAGGAGCAGAAGCCGATCGCCGTCCACGAGCTCCTCTATCCGCTCTGTCAGGGCTACGACTCCGTCGCGCTGGACGCGGACGTCGAGCTCGGCGGCACGGACCAGCTCTTCAACCTCCTCGTCGGGAGGGGAGCTCATGCGCACGTGGGGCAAGGAGCCGCAGTGCGTCCTCACGCTGCCGCTCCTCGTCGGGACGGACGGCGTCGAGAAGATGTCGAAGTCGCTCAACAACGCGATCGGCGTCACGGAGCCCCCGAACGAGATCTTCGGCAAGGTCATGTCCGTCTCGGACACGGCGATGTGGGCGTACTGGACGCTCCTCACGGATCGCCGGCCCGCCGAGATCGAGGAGATGAGGGCCGCCGTCGCGACCGGGACGCTGCACCCGAAGAAGCTGAAGATGGACCTGGGCCTCCAGATCGTCTCGGACTTCCACGGCGAGGCGGCCGCGTTCGCGGCGCAGGAGGAATTCGAGCGCCGCTTCGCGGGGGCGGGGGGAGCGGTCTCGGCCGAGGAGCTGAGCCTCGGCGCCCTGTTCCCCGGAGAAGAGAATTCCTTTGAAAGGGGAATTGGCGATCTGCTCGTCGCCACGGGTCTCGCGCCGAGCAAGAACGTCGCGCGCCAGAAGGTCAAGGAGGGCGCCGTGTCGGTCTCGGAAGACGGACAGACGTGGACGAAGATCGACGCGCCCGCGCACGTGCTGCGCCTCGACGCACCGGCCGGAGTCTTTCTTCGAATGGGTAAGAGATTCGTCCGCGTAAAGCCGTGAAACGCACTCTTCTACTCGTCGGCGGCGCCGGGCGCATGGGCCGCCGGCTCGCGCCGCACTTCCGGAAGAAGGGCTACCGCGTCCTGATCGCCGACCCCGCGGGGCGCGTTCCGGGCTACGCCTCGGCGGATCTCGGAGCCGCCGCGTCCGCCGACGTCGTCTGTGTCGCCGCGTCCCTCGACGCGTCGCCCGCGGCGCTCGAGGCGGTCCTCGAGCGCGCGCCGCGCGGCCTCGTCTTCGACATCGCGAGCCTCAAGACTCCGCTTCTCCCGCTCTTCGGGCGCGCCCGAAAGGCGGGCGTCGCGATCGCGTCGACGCACCCGATGTTCGGGCCCACGGCTGTCTTCCGCGGCAACGACTTCCTCGTCCTCGACTGCGGCGACGCGGCCGCGGCCGCGCGCGTGACGCGCCTCTTCTCGGGCGAGGGCCTCCGGATCCGCCGGATGCCCGTGACCGAGCACGACCCGTGGGCGGCCCGCACGATGGGCCTCGCGCACGTCGTGGCGCTCGCGTGCGCGGGAGCGCTCGTGCGCCTGAAGGTGGACGCGTTCGACGTGGACGGCCGCGCGACGACGTCCTTCCGCCGCCTGCTCGACCTCGTCGCGTCCCTCCTCGACCAGGATCCCGCGCTGACGCGGGCCATCCAGACGCAGAACCCGGATGCGCCGTGGGCCGCCGAGGTGCTCGCCGAGGAAGTGGAGGCCTTCCGCGTCGCCCTCTTCGCGCCCGACCCCGGCCCGCTCGCCGCGCGAATCGGCGCTCTGCGCCGCGCCCTCGGCCGCGGATGACGCCTGCCCTGAGGCGCGGGGCCGCGGCCCTCCTCGCCGCGGCGGTCCTTCTCGTCCTCGCGTGGCGCGCGTGGGAAGCCGTCGCGCCGCTCGACGTCTCGTTCTCCGTGATGGGGAAGTTCTGGCGCGCGTCGACGCAGGCGCGGCTCCTGAACTCGCGCCTCTTCCGGCGCGAGCCGAACTTCGGCGTCGCGCTCCTCGGGCGCGACCGGTCCCTGTCGCTCGGCGCGGACGTCGTCCTCACGGTGCCTCCGGCGCTGCCGGACGCGGCCGCCGAGGAGATGCGCCGCAAGGCGGCGTTCGTCCTCGCACCGCGGCGCGTGGCGCTCGCCCGCGGGGAAACGGGCCGCGAAGGGTTCGCGCTCGCGGCGGTCCCTCCCGGGGGAGCGCCGTGAGGCGCTCCGCCTCCCGCCTCGTCGGCGCGGCGGCGCTCCTGCTCCTCGTCCTCGGCGTCTTCACGGCGGGCGTCTTTGCGATGCGCGAGCCCTTCGCCCTCAACGACTACACGGCGATCTGGGGGCTCAAGGCGCGCGCGCTCCACCGGTCGGGCTCCCTCGCGTCGCTCTTTCGCGTGGATCCGCCGGCGCGTTCTCCCATCCCGAGTACCCGCCGCTCTGGCCGCTGCTCCTCACGGTGGCGACCCGGGCGCGCCTTCCGTACGACGACCTCGTCGCGACGCCGCTGTGGCCGCTGCTCGCGCTCGCCGCGTCGCTCCTCGCGGTGCGCGCGGCGTTGAAGTGGAACGTCGCGCTGCCGTTCGCGCTGCTCGCGGGCGCCGCCGTGTCGCTCCTCCCGTACTGGCGGACGTATCCGGGCTACGCCGAGGGGCTCCTCCTCGTCTTCATCCTCGCGGCGGCGGGCGAGGCCGGGCGCGCCGGAGAGGACGCGGGCGCCACCTTGCGCCTCTCGATCTTCCTCACGCTCGCGGCGTGGACGAAGCCGGAGGGCCTCGTCGCGGCTCTCGCCGCCGCCGCCGTCCTCGCCCTCGCGCGCCGCTTTCGCGCGGCGCTCCTCGTCGGCTTCTCCTCTCTCCTCTTCGCCGCGCTTCCGTGGGCGCTCGTCGTCCGGCATCTCGCGCCGCGGCCGCTGCCGACGGCGTTCGCGCTCCCGGCGTTCTCGTTCGAGAAGGCCGCCGCGGCTCTCGCCGCGCTCGCCGCGGAAGCGGCGCCTGCCGCGGGTCTCGCTCTCGCGGCGGCTGGACTTCTCGCGCTGGCGCCCCGAACGCTCCGGCGGCGGCGGACGGTTCTCGCGTGGGCCGCGCTCTACTCCGCGGTTCTCCTCGGCTCGTTCGCGTTCAGCCGTTTCGACCCCGCGTGGCACGTGCGGTGGTCGTGGGACCGCATCCTCGTCGTGCCGCTCGCCGTGCTCATCCCGGTGCTGGCCGAGGCTCTCGCGGAATGCGCGACGGGTCGAAACGAAGAGCCGCTTCCCGGGGCGACTCCGCCGGCTCCTGCCCCAGCGCGCTGAGCGCGAAGGCGAAGGCGGCGCGGACGCGCGCCTCGTCGAGTGTCTCGAGCGCGAGCGCGCCGTCTCTTTTGCCGAGCTTCTTCCCGTCCGGCCCGACGACGAGCGGCAGGTGCGCGTACGAGGGCGTCGGGAGACCGAGCGCGCGCTGGAGTGCGATCTGCCGTGCCGTGGAGTCGAGAAGGTCCGCGCCGCGCACGACCTCGGTGACGCCCTGCGCCGCGTCGTCCACGACGACGGCGAGCTGGTACGCGTACGGCCCGTCCGCGCGCTTCACGACGAAATCGCCGACGGCGACGGAGACATCTTCGGAAAGAGGACCGAAGAGAAGATCTTTGAAGGTGAAGAGGCCAGGGGGCACGCGGAAGCGGAAGGCGCGGGCGGCCCTTCCGGGCGGCAGCCCTGAGCGGCACGTGCCGGGGTAGATCAATGCTGCGCCGTCGGCCGCATCGCCCGCCTCGCCGCGCACCGGCGCCGAGGCGGAGCGGAGAAGATCGGTGCGCGAGCACGCGCAGCCGTAGATTTCTCTCCTTCTAAGAAGATCTTCAAAGGCCCTGTCATAAAGCGCGATCCGCGAGGATTGAGCGACGACGTCCCCATCCCACGTCAGGCCGAAGCGCTCGAGCGTCCGGAGGATGTCGTCCGCCGCGCCGGGGACGACGCGCGGCGTGTCGAGGTCTTCCATGCGCACGAGCCAGCGCCCGCCCCTTGCGCGCGCGAAGAGCCACGACCCGAGCGCCGCGACGAGGCTGCCGAGGTGCAGCGGCCCCGTGGGGGAGGGCGCGAAGCGCCCGGTGTGGGAGGAGGCCGGAACGTCCGTCACCGGAAGAGGTTAACCCGCTGAATCCCGGTGGCTTGACGCAGAGAGGCGCGAACCGTACGATGCGCGGCCTTCGCGCGGTCCCTCCGTGTGAAGGTCCCCGGCTCTTTCACATTCCGCAGTAGCTCAATGGTAGAGCACCCGGCTGTTAACCGGGATGTTGTAAGTTCGAGTCTTACCTGCGGAGCCACTCTTTTCCCCCGCGAACTTCAATGAGGTTCGCGGTTGACCCGAACCCCGTGACGACCTCGCGGGGTTCTTCGCTTCTGGACGTCGTCAGCTCAGCGGCTGAAGCGCTGCTGCAGCTCGGCGTACGGGATGGCGCCCTGGGCGAAGCCGAAGGTGCCGTGGTCGGCCATCTCCCGGGCGGCCTTTTCGATCAGTGCGAGGACGGCGCGAGTGAGGGTGCCGCCAACGCTGATCCTGGCGACGCCCAGCGAGCGCAGGGTGGCGGCGTCCAGCACCGGCTCGACCAGCCCGGCGACGACGTTTACCGGCGCGCCGATCGCGGCGGTCAGTCTGCCGATCTCCTCGGCAGCGCTGACGCCGGGAACGAAGATGCAGTCGGCTCCGGCAGCCAGATATCTCTCGGCCCGGCGCACCGTCTCGGCGAAGGCGTCCGGGCGCCTGATCATGTAGGCGTCGGTGCGTGCGTTCAGCACGAACGAACCTGCCGGTGCGGCGGACCGCGCCGCCTCGAGACGTTCGCAGGCAGCCTCGACCGGGAGCAGTTCTCCAGGCCGAGTCACGTCCTCGAGGTTGCCTCCGACCACCCCGAGCTCGACCGCAGCGGCGACCGTTGCGGCAACGTGGTCGGCGGTCGCGCCGTAACCGGACTCCAGGTCGGCGCTCACCGGGCACGCGACGGCCGACACGATCCGCGCGATGCAGTCGAGCATCTCCGGCCCCTCCATGGTGCCGTCGGCGGCGCCACGGCTGAAGGCGATCCCGGCGCTGGTGGTGGCGATCGCGGCGAACCCGGCCTGTTCCAGGATCCGTGCCGAGCCACCGTCCCAGGCATTTGGCAGGATGAAGCCGGCGCCGCGTCGATGCATCGCCAGGAACGCCGCCGCACGGTTCGGGGTCGCGGATACGGTCATGCGCCCGATTCTACGGTTGGGGAACAAGTTCAGATGAAGGCCGTATCTCCCTGCATGGTGAAACGCCTGTTCGGTCCCCGGACTCTCGTCGCAGCCGTCGCGGTTCTTTCGCTCGCGGCGAGTGCCGCGGAGCCGTCTCCCGATGCGCACGATCTGGCGGGCATCCCGGACCGCGAGGCCCGAAACGGTTCGTTCTCTGGAGTCGTTCTCGTGGAGAGGGACGGACGGGTCCTGCTTCGCCGGGGATGGGGGCTCGCCAACGCTGAGCACGAGATTCCGAACGACCCCGAGGGCATATTCCTGATTGGGTCGCTCACGAAACAGTTCACGGCCGCCGGCATTCTTCTTCTTGTGCAGGAGGGAACACTCTCGCTCGACGACCGCGCGTGCCGCTTCCTGGAGGCGTGTCCGGACGCCTGGCGCGTCATCACGATTCGACATCTTCTTCAGTGCACATCGGGAATCGTCGATCTCGTGCGTCTGGCGGACTTTCCCGCGAGCATCACGCTTCCGACGACGCTCGAGAAGACCTATGGCCGGCTCGCGCGGGAGCCGCTCTCCTCACGACCGGGGGAAACCTACTCCTACAGCAACTCCGGATTCCTCATCGCGGCCCTGATCATCGAACGCGTCTCCGGAAGGCCCTACGACGCGTTCATGGCTTCCCGGCTCTTCGAGCCTCTTGGGATGACGCACTCCGGCTACGCGTTTCACGAGCGGATACTCTCGCGGCGCGCGGCGGGCTACGCCAGGCGCGACGGTCGCCTCGAACACGCCTCGTACATCGACATGAGTATCCCGGCCGGAGCGGGATCAGACTATTCCACCCTGAACGATCTCCTGCTCTGGCACCGAGCGCTTCGGGCGGGCCCCGTCCTCGACGCGGCCTCTCGCCGGGTCATGTTCGAACCGGGCCCGGGAGGATATGCGCTCGGCTGGGACGTCAGCACCCGGGACGGAAAGAGGATCGCCGAGCACATCGGGGACATCAACGGCTACGGGTCGTACATCCTCCGCGGAATAGACGACGACTTTCTCGTCGTCGTCCTCGCCAACCTCGAGCGGGCGCCCGTGAAGAAGATCGCGACGGATCTGAGGGACGCGCTGCTCGGGACGGGAAGCGCCGGCGGGAAACGCTGATCGCCGGGACGCACCGGCGAGCGTTCGAATCCGCTCGAGGCACCGCGTGCTGTGGCGCGCTCAGCCAGCCAAAATTGGGCCTCTATTCGAGATGGGGGACGGATTCCGACACCATCTTCACAATCGCCGAGAGCATGCAAAAAAGGTAATTCTGCTTGCATTGAATCGCGCACGAGGCGAAGGGATCGGGGTCGGGCGGGCACTTCGTGCAACACTGGGCGCATTCTATTGGGTCACAGTGCGGAAGCGACGGGCTGTAGCAAGAAACGCAGGACATAGCGGAGATCGGCTCGAACCCCGTCGCGAACCCCGTCATGGCTCTCATGTCCAGAGATTCCGAGATGGCCCTCTTGGTGTCCAACACCCTCTGCTTCACCAAACCGTTGTAGGAAGCCGGTGTCACGCACTCCTTGCGCCATCGCGTCCAGTCTGCCTGAAACCGCTGGGTCGACGCGCTCAACTGCTCGACACTCGCTTGAAACGCACTGAAGCGCGCCTTGCGTGCGGACATGTCCCTCTCGCCCGCGCGCTGTGCCGAGGTGCGTTCGCTCGCCAATTGCCTCGCGGCGTTCGCGATCAACGAAGCCTGTGTGTTCAGGGCAACGATGGACTGATAGCAGGGCTGTGCTGCCTGAGCCGGGGTCGGCTGGCTCGGGCTCGCCGGGTCGGGCGGCGTGGATTCAAGAGCGGGAGATGCGCAGAGAACGGCGAAGGCCGCTGTGGCGACGAGAATGCTCCGCATCCCTTCTCCCCTCCGGAACTCCCTGACCATAGGAATAGGGAGCCTGGCTCTCGGTGTCAATGGTGCGTCCGGGTCTCCCCGGATGACTACGGCGAATCCTTAACGATCCTCAGGATTTGAGCCCCGTATTTCTCGAGGCGAAGCGGGCCGATTCCGCCTATCTCGAGCAGTTCCGTGTCGTCGTGCGGTCTCTTCGCAGCGATGTCGAGCAGCGTGCGGTCGCTCAGGATGCGGAAGGCCGGCGCAGCGCCTTCTTCCGGCGCTTTCGCTTGCTGACGGAAACGGGCGCCACGGGGATGCTCGCCTCGATCACCGCTTCGGGCCGGCGTCCCGTCCCGGTCAGGTACGCGCGGCGGAAGCGGATCGTCTGGCCGTCTTTCTCGAACTGGTCGTCCTCGATCGTGACCAGGCCTCCGCGCGCCAGAGCGCCGAGGAGATCCTCGAAGAGCCGTCGGTCCATGGCGGGGAACTGCTCCACCACCCCGCGGTGGAGCTGCCCGGTGGTCTGCCCGTCCCGGCTGCGGAGCAGCTCGAGCGCGCGCCTCAGCGCCGCTTCCTCCATTGCAGTCGGCGCGCGCAGCGTCGTGGCGACGCTGCCCGAGGGCGCGCACGAATCGCAGATGCCGCATGGCGCGCCCGAGTCCTCCTGGTCGCCGAAGTGCCTCACGAGCTGGAGCATCCGGCACGCCGAGCCCTCCGCGAAGCGGCGCATGAGGTCGATCTGCATCTTTCGATGCTCGCGCTGCTCCTCGTCGTCCTTGTCGAGAACACGCGTCTCGGGATAGTCGCGCGCGAGGAAGAACTCGTGCGTCCGCGTGTCGCCGTACGAGTGGAGGAGGATCGCCCGCGACGCGAGGCCGTCCCGTCCGGCGCGCCCGATCTCCTGGTAGTACCCCTCGACGCTCGCGGGAAGGCCGGTGTGGACGACGGTCCTCACGTTCGCCTTGTCGATCCCCATCCCGAACGCGATCGTCGCGACGATGACCTCGGCGCGCCCTTCCAGGAAGCGCCGTTGCACGTCGTCCCGCTGTGACGCCGTCATTCCCGCGTGGTACGCGACTGCCTTCAGCTTGCTCTCGAGCTCCTCGGCAAGCGACTCCGCCTCGCGGCGGGTGGGCGTGTAGACGATGGCGGGGCGGTGCGCCGGGTCGGCGAGCACGTCACGCACCAGCTCGGCGCGCCGGCTCGGGGGCGCCTCGACCACTTCGACCGCGATGTTCGTGCGGCGGAAGCCGTGGATGAAGCGGCCGGCTTGCGTCATTCCCAGCTGCCGGACGATGTCGTCCTGCACGCGGGGCGTGGCGGTGGCCGTGAGGGCGATGACCGGCGCGGGGCGCAGCAGAGGGAGTCGTCCGCCCAGCAGCCGGTAGTCGGGTCTGAAATCGTGCCCCCAGTGGGAGATGCAATGCGCCTCGTCCACCGCCACGAGCGCAGGCGTGCGCCGGGCGAGCATCTCCGGGAAGCCGGGCACCGAGAGCCGCTCGGGCGCGATGAAGAGGAAGTCGAGCTTGCCGTCGAGGTAATAGCGGCAGACCTGGCGCGAGACGACGCGGTCGATGCCGGAATGGATCCGCTCTGCGGCGAGAGAGAGCGCGCGGAGCCTCGTGACCTGGTCCTCCATCAAGGCGATCAGGGGCGAGATGACGAGCGTGGTGCCGGAGCGGGCCAGCCCGGGGAGCTGATAGCAGAGCGACTTGCCCGCTCCCGTAGGCATCACGAGAAGTGCGTCCCGCCCCTCCGTCACGGTCCGGCAGACGGCCTCTTGGAAGGGACGGAATGCGTCGTGCCCGAAGACGCGCTTCAGGAGCGGGCCGAGCTGGTCTTCGTGATCGTTCATCTGGTGGGACCTGATTCCGCCTTTCGATCTCCAGCGCCCGGTAGTCCCGGATGTTGCACCCTACAATCCGTCGTCGATGAGCCGAATCGTTACGTTTTCCCGGCTGGGACGGCTGGGCCGCCTGGGAAACAGCGCTTTTCAGGTCGCATCCACGATCGGAATCGCTCGGCGGAACGGCCTCGAGTACGCCTTTCCGCTCTGGCGCAATTTCGACGGCCTCACGGTCGAGAAGGACATCGATATCGACGTATACAAGCATCTCGTTCATCAGCTGCCCCGCTACGAGGGGCCGCCGCTACCCGAGAGATCCGTCGGCTGGGGTTACCACGACGTGGTCTTGTCGGAAGGTGCGAGCCTCCATGGATACCTGCAATCGAGCCGCTATTTCGAGCACTGTCTCGACGAGGTGAGGCATTTCCTGCGCATGAAGGACGAGCCTCCCCTGAATGGCTTCGTCGCGTTGCACGTCCGGAGAGGTGACTACGCGGTTGAAAACGGCTATCACCCGCGGCTGCCGATGGACTACTACGCGAAGGCGCTCGCGCGACTGGGTCGCGACGAGAGGGTTCTCGTCTTCAGCGACGACGTTTCTGAAGCCAGAAGAATGTTCGGTGACGGCTTCGAGTACGCCGAAGGCAGAAGCTACCTGGAGGATTTTCGGATGATGAAGCGCTGCAAACACTTCATCATCGGTAACAGCTCGTATTCGGCGATGGCCGCGATTCTGGGCGAGCACCCGGACAAACAGGTCGTCGCGCCGCGGCCGTGGTTCGGCCCGGTGGCGGGAATCACCGGAGAGGACATCTATGACGAATCCTGGCACGTCATCGACTGGGAGCCGAAGGGCCCGCTTTCTCGGCCGGCCCCGGCTTCAACGCCGGGTCAAGGCTGACAAGGACACCCTGCCCATCGACCGGTAGGCGTTCACCGGCGCCGCCTCGCGGGGCCTCCCTCGTCGGCCGCGTCGGCCGCGGTCCAGTCGCGGACGGTGCCGTCCGGAAGGACGAGGCCGTGCGGCCCCGGCTCTTCGCGCAGGCGGGCGGACTGAAGCCGGCTGCGGTCGAAGCTGTGCCACGGGATGAATCGAACGCGCTCGTCGCTCAGGAACTGGAGGTTGTAGGCGACCCAGTAGTCCGCGTGGCAGACGGCGTAACCGCGGGCTTCGATCTCCCGAAGCAGCGGCCGCGGATCGGGAGCGGCGAGGATCTCGCGGACCGTTCCCGCGGCGTTTCGCGCGACGAGGGCGAAGCCCGCGAGCGCGAGGCCCCATGCCAGAAGTCCGGCGAGGAGGCGCGGAAGCCTCGGCCGAACGAGAGCGACTGCTTCGAGAGCCGCGGCTCCGACGAGCGCGAGCGCCGCCGGCAGGACGGGGGCGAGGTAACGGAGCTGGACGGGAATGCGTCCCGTAAGCGTGAAGAAATAGGCGCCTGCCGCGACGATGGCCGCAACGAGCTCGATCCCGCCGTGGCGCGAGGGCGCGAGGAGCAGGAGCGAGAGGAGCATCCGGCGATGGCGGAAGAGGACGAAGGCGACGCCGAGGAGAGCGATTCCGAAGACGGCCGCCCCGGCGACGCCGCTCTCGAGCCCGAAGAGCCGGCGCAGGTCCGTCGTGAGGAACGTCCCGAGCCGCGGGAGCCAGCCGGCCTCCGGGAAGTACGGGGTCACGAACATGTAGTGCCGCGGGTACCAGCCCAGGAGGCCGCCCGGCCAGGCGGGGAAGTAGCCGATCGCGAAGCCGGCAGCGAAGGGAAGCGCACCTCGGACGTCGGCACCGAGAGTGCCCGGGGAATCACCCCGGATCCGCTCCAGGAATCCGGCATACGTCCGGGAACGAAGGAGAAGAACCAGGGAGCACGGCACGAGGACGAGCGCGATCGTCTGGTTGACCCACCAGCCCGCGCCCGCGACGGCGCCGAAGGCGAACCGTCCTGCGGGACGATCGAGAAACGCGGGCGAGCGGGTCAGCGAGTCGGCGGTCAGGAAGAAGAGGACCGACCCGAGAGCGAACGCCATCTCCGGTCCCATCGGAACGACCGAGAACTGCACGAGGAACGACGGGCTCACCGCGAGCCACACCCCCGCAAAGACGGCCACGGCATACCCGAAGAGGCGCTCGATCGCGAGGAACGAGACCGCGATTCCGAAGGCCACCTGCACCATGCTCGAAAGGCGGAGGGCGAGCGGGCCCGCTTCGGGCCCCAGGCCGAGCGGATCGAGAAGGGCCCCGCGAAGAAGGGCCGCGAGCGCGGACGTCAGCGGGCCGAGGTAGTTCTGACCCCAGAAGTAGACGTCGAAGCCGGCCCCGTCGCGCATCCGCTTCGCCATCAGGCCGAAGATCGCGCTGTCGCTGTTCCAGCCGAGCCAGATCGCAGGCTCCCGCAGCAAGTCGATCCTGAGAAAGACGAAGAGAGCGACCAGGGCCGAAACCGTCAGCCCGCGTCTGGCCAGAACCAGCATTCCGCCGGAATCCTACGCTCGCGTCCAGAATAGGGGAGATGTCGACGTCCGCCGAAGCCGGCGCTCCGGATCCGGAGGTCTGGTACGAGCGACTGACGCCCCTCGACGCGAAGTATCTCGACTTCGAAGGGCCGACGGCGCCGATGCACGTCGGGTCGGTTTGTGTCTTCGAGGGCACGCCCCTTCAACAGAAGGAGCTCGCGGACCTGATCGCGTCCCGGATGGACCGGATTTCCCGTTACGGCCAGCGACTCGCGTTCGTCCCCTTCAACCTCGGACGACCCGTCTGGGTCGACGATCCCGGGTTCGACGTCTCGTGGCACGTCCGGTCCGTGACGCTTCCGCAGCCGGGGAGCCGACAGCAGTTCCTCGATCTCGTCGGCGAGCTCTTCGCCCGCCCCCTCGACCGCGAGCGACCGCTCTGGGAGATGTGGCTCGTCGAGGGGCTTCCGGACGGTGGGTTCGCCATCGTGACGAAGACACACCACTGTCTGATGGACGGACTCTCGGGCGTGGACGTCACCTTCGCGCTGCTGGACGAGGATGAACAGAGTGCTCCGGTCCCCGCGCCCCGGCCCCGGAAAACTCGTCCGGCCCCGAGCCGGGCCGGGCTTCTGTCTGCTTCTCTTCTCGGCCGCCAGCGGCCACCCGCCCGCCTTGCGAGCGAAGCAGCCGCACCCGGCCCCGGAAGGAGGGGCGCGCTGAGAGAGTTCCTCGGAGGCGTCGGTCCGCTTCTCCGGATGGGAGCCATCGGTCCGGCCCCTTCCTCCTCTCTCACCCGGCTGGTCTCGGCTGGCCGCCGCTGGGAGATGCTGACCCTCGACCTCGGAGAGGTGAAACGGATCCGATCCGCGCTCGGGGGGACGGTGAACGACGTCCTTCTGGCCGTGATGGCGGGAGCGCTCCGCGAGCTTCTGCTCGAACGGGGCGAGAAACCGATCCGGGACCTGCGCGCCGTCATCCCGGTCAGCTTCCGGCGACCGGAAGGGCGCGGTGCGCTAGGCAACCAGATCTCGTTCGTTTTCTGTTCCCTCCCGGTGGCGGAGCCCGACCCGGCGGAGCGGCTCCGGATCGTGTCGCGGCGGACGACGCGCCTCAAGGAGGGGCGGGAGGTCCTCGGCAGCATCACGCTGCACCGGATCGCGGGGTTCGTTCCCCCGCCGCTCGCCTCGCTCGCGGCGCGTCTCGGGCCGTTCCTTCCGTGGTTCAACCTCGCCGTCACGAACATTCCCGGCCCGCAGAACACCCTCTACGCCCTCGGCCGGAAGCTCCTCGCCTGCCATCCCATCGTGCCGATTGCGAGGTTCACGACGGTCTCCGCGGCGATGATGAGCTACGACGGCACGATCGACGTCGGACTCCTCGGCGACGACGAGCATGCGACCGACCTGCCGGTCCTCGCGCGCGCCATCCCGAAGGCGCTCGCCGAGCTGACGGAGCTGGCCCGGACCGCCGTGACAGCCATGGGTCCGGAGTCGCGATGACGGCGCGGTCAGATCCCGTTGTACCAGGCCCACCCATTCTGGATGTTCCCCTTCTTGCCGCCGTCGTCGAACGTGTCCGTCACGACGATGCGCTTCAGGTACTTCATGCTCTTGTAGCCGATCTGCCTCTCCACGCGCAGGCGCACGGGCGCGCCGTGCGGGATCGGGAGGTCACGCCCGTTCATGCCGTAAGCCAGGATGGTCTGCGGATGCAGGGCGTCGAGCAGGTCGATGCTGTCGACCCAGTCGTCGTACGAATGGAAGACGACGAACCGTGCGGCCGGCAGGATGCCCGCCGCTTCGAGCACGAGACCCAGCGGCACGCCCGTCCACTGGCCGATGGCGGTCCAGCCCTCTTCGCACGTATGCCGCGTGATCTGCGTCCGGGACGGGAGCTGTTTCAGCTCCGCGAGCGAGAACGCGCGCGGCCGGGCCACGCTGCCCTCGACCGGGAGCCGCCAGTCGGCGAACGCTCCGCTCTGTAAACGGCGGTACGCCTCACCGATCTCGGATTTCACGGTGACGGCGGGATCGGTCGTGCCCGTGGCGGGGAACGACGTGACGTCGTGGAGGCCGTACTCCTTCGCGAGAGCCTGCCCCGGCAACAGCGCGCGATGCACGCCGTACGTGAAGGTGTCGCCCATGCGCAGCAGGTTGCCGTACGTGGGCGGCAGATCCTTCGGGAAGCGCGCCAGCACGAGTCCGCCGGCGGAACCGAGTCCCGCGAGGATCGCCCCGCGGCGCGTGATGAGACCGCTGGTCTTCACGTCATTCCCCCACCGTCATGGCCCGGATCTGGCGTCGGAATCCGGACTTGACGACCATCGCGACGTGCACGACCGCGAAGAGCAGGAGCGCGGCGAAGGTGAAGAAGTGGATCGTGCGGGCGGACTGGTAGCCGCCGAACACCCGCAGCAGGACGGGGAATGCGGCGGTCACCGCCGGCGACATCGTCAGGCCGGTCGCCACCATCAGCGGACCCGCCACGAAAACCACCCATGAGTAAGCGCATTTCTGCAGCAGGCCGTATTGCGAGCCTTCGCGGGCGGCCGGAACCCGGAGATGCAGGTGATCGACGACGTCCCGCCAGACGAGATGTGGTGCGAGCTCCCTGGCCTTCGGCCAGATGTGCGAGCGGAAGTGACCACCGAGGAGGCCGCCCAGGACGTACAGGGCGCCCGGCAGCACGAGGCACCACGCGGCCAGGAAGTGCAGGCTCCGGCCCCAGCCGTTCTGATTGAAGATGTCGTAGGTGCGGCTGGCGGTGAACGGACCCGTGGCTTCCCGGGAGAACGGCGTGGGCTTGTCCCATCCGCCGTGCTTGTAGTTCCGGCTGATCGGCAGCTCGAGGAGCGCTGGCGTGAGGTCGTTTCCCGCATCCCCCCAGTAGAGCCGCGGGTGGACCATCAGGATCTCGAACCCGCTGATCACGAGCGTCAGCAGGCTCGCGGCCAGAACCCAGTGCGAGATCCGGACCCATCGGGCGTGGCGTGGCACGCCTCACGATAACGGATTCGGCGCCTCGCTCCACCTTGCCCGTCGAGCCGGAGCCTACTTTTTCGGGAGGATCGACTCGAGCTTCGCCGTGAGTTCGGCGGACGTCGGCTCGACGCCCGACGGATAGCGCGCGACGACCACGCCGGAGGGATCCACGAGGAACTTGTTGAAGTTCCAGCCGATGTCTCCCTCGAAACCCTTGACGGTCGTGAGGTAGGCGTACAGGGGGTGCTGCCCCTTCCCCTTGACCGAGATCTTCGAGAAGAGGTCGAACTGCGTCCCGTACTTCGACGAGCAGAACTGCTTGATCTGCGCGTCGGTGCCGGGTTCCTGCGCGCCGAAATCGTTCGCGGGGAAGGCGAGAACCGTGAAGCCCCGGTCGCGATAGCGCTCGTAGAGCTTCTCGAGGCCGGCGTACTGCGGCGTGTAGCCGCACTCGGAGGCCGTGTTGACGATGAGAAGGGCCTTGCCGCGGTAATCGCCCAGGGATTTCGGCTTGCCATCGATCGTATTCATCGTGAATCCGTAGAGCGCGGCGTCGCCCGCGGCGAAGGCGGCGCCCGCGGCGAGCGCGGCGGCGGCGAAGATGGCGAGCTTCATGGAGGGCCTCCCGTCCTCTTTACGCCCGCGACGGCGCGGCAGTTTGCGGGCGCACGGAGTTTCGACTCCGGACGTTCGCCTGAAATCCGGCCTCGAAAGCGGGCCGTAATGGGGGCACGGCGCGAGTTCGCCGCTGAAAAAAGGAGAATCCCATGAAGACCGTCATCAAGTCGTTCATTGCCGCCGGAATCGTCCTGGCGCTTGCCGCCCCCGTTCAGGCCGGCGAGAAGAAGGACATCGTGGACACCGCCGTGGCCGCGGGGTCCTTCACGACGCTCGCCAAGGCGCTCGGCGCCGCGGGGCTCGTCGACACGCTGAAGGGCACGGGCCCGTTCACGGTCTTCGCGCCGACGGACGAGGCGTTCGCGAAGCTCCCGGCGGGCACGCTGGAGAAGCTGCTGGCCGACAAGGCGCAGCTCACCAAGGTCCTGACCTACCACGTCGTCGCCGGGAAGGTCATGGCGGCGGACGTCGTGAAGCTCAAGTCCGCGAAGACGGTCGAGGGCGAGGACGTCAAGATCGCCGTCAAGGACAAGGGCGTGATGGTGAACCAGGCGCACGTCGTCAAGACGGACATCGAGACGTCGAACGGCGTCATTCATGTGATCGACGCGGTGCTTCTCCCGCCCGCGAAGTAGTAACGCGATAGAACGTGCTGTTGAGGGGGGCCGGCGCATCTGCGCCGGCTCTTTTCCTTTGGGTCCTCAGCGGGCGAGGACAGGTGGGCGGCCCGCGGAGAGTCCGCCGTCCACCGGGAGAACGGCGCCGGTGACGTTGGCGGCGTCGTCCGATGCGAGATAGAGAACGGCCGCGGCGACGTCGCGCGCCTCGCTGATCCGCCCGGTCGCGTGCATCGCCGCCGAAGCCTTGAGGCTGGCTTCGTTGTCCGTCAGAAAAGCCGCCATCGGAGTCCGCACGAGCCCGGGGGCGACCACGTTGATCCGGATCCCGTAGCGCGCCGCGTCCATTGCCGCCGCGCGCGCGAGGCCCACGATGCCCGCTTTCGCCGCCGCGATGGCCGCGTGGTTCGGCAGGCCGGTCTGTCCCGCCGCCGAGCCGAAGAGGACGATCGAGCCCGAGCGCGCGGACCGCATCGGCCCGAGCGCCACCCTGGTCCCGAGGAAGGCCGATGTGAGGTTCCGCGAAATCTCGAGCGCGAACTCCGCCTCGCTGGTCAGGAAGACCGACTTCAGCAGGATCGAGCCCACCGCATGGACCCACACGTCCAGCCGCCCGAATCTTTCCTTTGCGACGGCCACGGCGCGGTCGAGGTCGGCCGCGTTCGTCGCGTCCCCGGCCAGCGTCGCGACCCGGGAGGGCGGAGACGCCGTGAGAAGGTCCGCCTCCGCGCTCGCCAGCCTGTCGGCGTTCCGCGCGAAGAGAAGGACCGATCCGCCCTCGCGCACGATCCCGCGGGCCACTTCGATACCGATTCCACCGCTCCCGCCCGCGATCACGGCGACTTTTTCCTCGAATCTCGTCATGAGGTCTTTACGAACGGTCTGCCCCGCTGGACGTTCTCGATCAGATCCATGCTCCCCGGGTCTGGCGTAAAGAGGCAGTGTCCGACGCGCCAGCCTCGCGGGTTCTGATCGTCGGAGCCGGAGTCGCCGGGCTCACGGCGGCCCGCGCGCTCGAAGGTCTCGGGGTTTCCATCGTCGCGATCGACAAGGGGCGCGGCGTCGGCGGCCGGATCGCGACGCGCCGCCTCTCGGACGGCGAGGCCTACGACCACGGCGCGCTGCGCTTCGCCGCCGCCGACGGACCCGTCGGATCTCTCGTCTCCACCTGGGAGGCCGAGGGGATCGTCGCGCGAGTCTCCGGGGAAGGACCCGCTCGCTGGCGCATCGCGGGGCCCACGACACGCCTTCCCAAGAAACTCGCCGAAGGTCTCGACGTCCAGACGGGCGTGCGTGCCGTCGCCCTGCGACGCCGGGGAGGCGGGCTCGAGGTAAACCTCGAGGACGGACGTTCCCTGACGGCGTCGGCGGCGATCGTCACCTGTCCCGTCCCGCAGGCGCTGGCTCTTCTCGACGCGGGCGGACTGACGTCCGAGGCTCCGGAATCGCTCCTGAGCGAGCTTCGGCGGGTGACCTACGAGCCCGGCCTCGTTCTTCTCCTCCGGCTCGACCGACGAGTGGACGGCTTTCCCGGAGACGGTCTCATCAGACTGCAGGGCGGCGGAGCCGTGTCGCGAATTCTCGAGAACGCGGCGCCGGCCGGGACAGGGCCGTCGCGCCTCTCGGTCTATGCGCGCGGAGCGTTCGCGCGGGACGCATTCGACTGGCCGGATGCCGACGTCGTTGATGCGCTCCTCGCCGCCGCGCGCCGCGAGCTTGCGTCGCTGAGCGGGGCGGTGGTCGCCGAGAGCGAGCTGAAAAGATGGCGCTTCGCGCGCGCAGAGTCCCCCGCGGCCGAACTCGCTCCGGCCTTCGCCTCCTCCGGCGCTCCCGTCATCCTGTGCGGGGATGCGTTTGGCCCGCCCGAGGCGCGAAACCCGGAGGGCGGAGCGGACGGGATCGCGCGGGCGGTCCGATCCGGGCTCGCGGCGGCGGCCCGGCTCGGCCGCGAGTTTCGCCGCTAGTCGAGGGTTTTCCTCAGCTTGATGAGGCCCTGCCGGATCCGCGTCTTGATCGTGCCCAGGGGTTGGCCGAGCTGCTGGGCGATCTCGACGTGCGTGAGGCCCTTGAAGAACGCGAGCTCGATCGCCTCGCGCTGGACGGCCGAAAGCGTCTCCATCGAGACGCGCACGGTGTCGCGCGTCTGACGGAACGAGGCGACGAGGTCCGGAGCCGCCGTCTCGTCCATGGGATCGAGGTTCACGGCGGGATCGTCGAAGGAGATCGTCCGGTCCTCGCGGCGGCGCCGCGCGCGGAGGCGGTCGATCGCGCGCGACCGCGCGACCGTGAAGATCCACGCCGCGGGCGCGCCGCGAGAGGGGTCGTAACGGTCCGCCTGCCGCCAGACCTGCCAGAAGACGTCGAGGGCGACGTCCTCGGCCTCCTCGGGCTTCTGGAGGATCTTCCAGACGAGTGAGTAAACGGGCGAGGAGTAGCGCTCGTAGAGGGCGTCGAGAGCGCTGGAATCGCCGCGTTTGATGCGATCGACGAGATCGAGGTCCTGCGTCGGCGCCGCATCGGCCGGCCGCGGCGCTGGGACGGTCCTCTCGCTCATCTGGCGCGGCGAGACTATCAGGGCTCTCCGGGCGCCGATCTCCAAACCCCGCATCCGCCCTCCTTCGAGAGGCGTAGAGGAGGCGTCAGGAGAAATTCATGACGAACCCCTACGTGGATCCCGACACCAGGACCTGGCCGGACCTCGCGATCGGTCTCTTCGAGAAGCTGACGGGCCGTGGCGCGGAAATCGCCTACGACTTCGAAAACCTGCAGGTGCACGTCCCGAGCAGGACGGGCAGGGACGCCGAGCACGCGCAGTGGACGCTGAACGGCCGCGTCGTCATCCGGACACGCGAGACCGCGGCGCCGAAGCCTTGAACCCGGGTCTGCTCGTCGAGGGCGACGTGGCGCTGGCCGGACCGGCGGGTACGCTGCGCCTCCTCGGCCGCGGGACGCATCTCGTCCTGGACGCAACGGGCG
This sequence comes from Acidobacteriota bacterium, assembly GCA_016716715.1. Lineage (NCBI taxonomy): Bacteria > Pseudomonadati > Acidobacteriota > Acidobacteriota bacterium. Next base: position 425,021 of record JADJVE010000001.1, read on the forward strand.
TCCGTTGGCTGCCGCTCGTGCGGATGGGATTTCGCGCCCGCGAGAGGAGAGGACTGCGCTCCCTCACGCGCGCGCTCGAGACACACCGCCTTCGGGTCGACGTCGAGCGAGGCGGGCGCGCGATGTTCTCGATGGGCTTCGGTTGCCGAGGCGGGTTCCTCTCGCGGCTTCTCGGCGGGTCGGCCGTCGCCCGGCTCCGCTCCTGATCACAGCGTGCCGTGGTCAGCCCGGATCGGGCGGGCGAGCCGAGGTCGGTGCGGAGGCCGGTGCGGTCGCCTGAAGAGTGCGCACGAGGCGTGATGTTTCGTAACCCTGGGCCTTGAGGCGTGAAACGATGACCGCGTAGGTCGCTTCGGCCATCGTCGGCGTTCGACTCAGGATCCAAAGGTAGTCGCGGCCCGGGTGACCGACGACCGCGGACGAGTAGTCCTCGTCCAGGTAGATGATCCAGTAGTCGCCCCAGAAGGGGCGGAAGAAGCTCACCTCGAGCTTCGCGTTCGTGGGGCGGTCGACCACGCGGGCCCGTCCGAGCGCCGTCTTCTCTTCGCCGTCGAGCGAGCCCTTGCGACAGCGGTTCCGTACGTCGATGTCCCCGTCGGAGCGGAGCGTGTAGGTTGCCGTCGTGGCCGTGCAGCCGCGCTGGAAGCTCTGCGGGAAGCTGGCGATCTCGTACCAGGTTCCGAGGTAGCGCGCGAGATCGACGTGCGCGACCGTTTCGAGCGGGGGCAGCTGAAGGCGTTCGGTCGTGGACGTCGCGCAACCCGTCGTGACGAGCGCCCACATCAAGCCGGCGAATCGTTTCACCAGGAGATGAATCTGAGAATCCCCCTACGGCCCCCGGATCCTGAGCGGCGCACGAACCCCGATTCGGGGGACCTACACCGCGACGCTCCGCCCCTCCGGATCCGAAAACGGGACGTTCACTATGGCACTCGTCCCGTAGGCCGCGTCGAACCGGAGTGCACCGGCGCGGCCGCAGGAACGGCGGCGGGCCGCGGGGTCGCATGCGCCGGCCGGCGGTTTCCCGACGATCCGTGGTGGCTCACGTGCGGCGGGCGGCGCCGGGGCGGGACCGGGTACCAGCCGCCGCCGCCCCATCCTCCATAGATCTCGTTCGAGACGATGCCGGGCGGCTGCGGCTCGGGATCGACCTCGGGCTCGCTTCGAGACTTTTCTTCCTCCCACTGGACGAAACGCAGATCGACGGGCTCGCGCGGCACGGTCGTCTCGAACGCCGAGAACCCTCCCGTCGCCTTCCGGCCTTCCCGCAGCTCGCGCCCGACATCCGAGAGGCTGCGCCGGGCGGCGCTGACGGGCGCGCCCGCGTTCCCCGCCGGCGTCAGCTCAACCGTATGCGGTGTGGCGGCTTCGAGCGCGGTCGCGACGACGAGCGCCAGCAACATGGCTTCCCCCGTTGCCTCGAAGGATAGGCCCCGCCCGCGGCTTCGTCATCCCCAAGGCCCACGGCACTAAGTTGACGGCAGTTTTCGTTTTTCTTCGGTGACGCACTCGGTGAGACTCTGTCTCCGGGAGGATCCGTCATGCGGCCTCGCCACCGTGCGTCGTTTCTCGTCGCGGCTGTCGCGCTGCCCGCCTTGGGCTGCGTCGGGATCGGGGGCCTTCGATCCGAGGACGGCTCGAAGGCGACGGCAAGCGTCGAGCTCGCCCCCGACTCCTCGACGCTTTTCGTCCCGGTCGTCCTGTCGTCGTCGGGCCTGCAGGGCGCCTTCTTCACGTCGGAGTTAGTCCTCACGAACCGCGGCACGACGCCCGCGTCCATCGTCTACACATACGTCGCCGCCTCCGGCGGCGGAAGCGGCTCCGGCGCCGACACGCTTGCGGCCGGCGAGCAGCGGGTGATCGCCGATGCGATTTCGTATCTCCGCACGCGCGGCGTGCCGCTTCCCGACAGCGGAAACCGAGTCGGCACGCTGAGGGTCGCGTTCTCGGGTCTCTCGTCCGCTTCGGCGGGCGCCGTCACGGCCCGGACGACGACCCTCGTGCCGCCGGCTTCGCCCACGGGCCGCGCGGGGCTCGCGTATGCCGGCGTGGCCGGACCGCAGCTCCTCACCGGGATCGCGTATCTCTGCGCCCTGCGCGAGAACGCGGCCGACCGGACGAACGTGGCCGTTCAGAACGCCGGAGACGCGGACGTCCGGATCCGCCTGACGTTCCTCTCGGGAGACGGTTCGGCGGCGACGGGCTCGGTCGAGGACACGCTCTCGCCGGGCGGCTTCAAGCAGTATCGGCTCACCGACATCGCCGCGGGCGCCGCGAACGGCTTCATCCGGGCAGAACGGGTCTCCGGGACCGGGCCCTACTACGCCTACGCGGTCATCAACGACAACGTGACGTCCGACGGCTCTTTCGTGACACCGCTCGTGGAGAGCTCGCTCCTGAGCCGCGCGGGCCTCACGCTCCCCGTCGTGGTCGAGACGAGCAGCTTTTCCACCGAGATCGTCCTCACGAACTTCTCGAACACCTCGAAGCAGGTCGCGCTCGCCTACGTCTCCGATATCGTGAGCACGGCCGACAAGACGGCCACGTTCACGCTGACCGTCGCCCCGGGACAGCAGAGGATCCTGCCCGCGTACGTGCAGCTCCTGCGGGACAACGGCGTCCCCGGGATCGGCCCCGCGGGCCCCACGTACACGGGGTCGCTCTTCGCCACGGTCGCCGGCGGCGACGTGGGCGGGCTCTTTCTCGGCGCCCGCACGTCGAATCCCGGTGGCGGCGGCCGATACGGACTCTTCTACGCCGCGCGTCCGTTCGGCACCGCGGTCACGACGGAGGCCTGGCTCTACGGCCTTCAGCAGAACGCGGAGAACCGGACGAATCTCGCGCTGATCTCGACCGGAGAGGTCGATGCGAACCCCATCACGCTTCGCGTCGAGATCTTCGACGGCGCCAGCGGCAGCAAGGTCGCCACGATCGAAGGGGATCCGGCGACGACTCTCGCACGGCGCGGCTTCAAGCAGATCGGCGCCATCCTGAACCAGTACGCCCCCGGCGTCACCCAGGCCTACGCGCGTGTCACCCGGACGGGCGGCCAGAACGGCTTCATCGTCTACGCCGTCGTGAACGACGGCGGGAATCCCGGGGAGCGGAGCGGCGACGGCGCCTTCGTCGCGCTGGACACGCCGACTGCGGTGAGCGCCACGTTCGCCGGCACGTGGCGGAACACCACGTTCGGCAGCACGGGCAGCGCCTCGATCACGATCACCGGCGACGCCTACACCCAGACCTACTCCGGCACCTCCGGCATGGGCGGCAACGTGTTCGGCGGCGCGCCGCCGCCGCCCGAGATCTACGCGAACATCTTCACGCCGGCCGGCGGAACGTTCACGACGCACTCGAGCTTCTACGGCGACGTCACCATGACCGTGCTGCCGGACGGGACGTTCACGCTGACCGCGGAGAACATCCCGAACGCGAACGTGAGCCGCGCGACGTGTTCAGGGACGATCACGCCGCCGGGGCCGAACGCCCAGACCATTGCCGCCACCGGGACGATCTTCTTTCGCGCCGGAGGCAGCGCGAGCACGGTGACCACGCTGACCCGGCAGCCGTGAGGCTTCTCGGCGACGTGTGGATAATCACGGCGTGCATGGGCGGGGCGCCTTCGAGCGGGCGATGGGGACACGGGAGCCGGAGAAGGCGCCATGAGCTTCTCGCGCGGACTGAAGCTCGCGGGTTTCGCGCGCCGGCACCTCGGCCGCATGGCTCGGGGACGCCGCGAGGTCACGAGGCACCTTTCCGCGCCCGGCGCCGGCAACCTCCCGATGCCGACGTTCGTCCAGCTCCGCGTCACGAACCTCTGCAACCTCCGTTGCAAGATGTGCGGACAGTGGGGAGACACGGGAATCTACCGCGCGGGCGCCGACGTGGGGGTGTCCGACGGCGAACGGGAGAGGAACCGGATCCGTGAGCTGATCGGGCTGAGCCGCCAGATGGCACTCGCCGACTACGTCCGCCTCCTGGACGAGCTCGCACCCTCGCAACCCATCATCAGCCTGTTCGGCGGCGAGCCGCTGCTGTACCCCGACATCCTGCCGCTCATCCGGGAGATCAAGGGGCGCGGCTTGACGTGCTCGATCATCACGAACGGCTGGCGGCTCGAGGAGATGGCCCGCGACCTCGTCGAGGTCGGCATCGACTCGATCATGGTCTCCATCGACGGCACGCCCGGCGTTCACGACCGGATCCGGGGGCAGGCCGGCAGTTTTGAGCGCGCCGCGGCCGGCGTGAAAGCCGTGGCCCGCGTGCGCGCCGAGCTCGGCTCGGCCGTCCCGATGCTTCTCGCGATCCTGCCGATCACAGAACTCAACCTCGAGGACGTCGGGCCGGCGCTGGAAGCTCTCCAGAAGCTCCCGCTCGACACGGTCAACGTCGGGCTTCGCTGGTTCGTGTCCAAGGACACCGGCGCGGCGTACGAGAAGGTGATGACCGAGACCTTCGGCGTCACGGGCAGCTCCTGGAAGGGATTCGAGTTCGACGGCGAGGACTTCGCGTCCACGAAAGGGCGTCAGCTGACCCAGCTCGCGAAGCTCCTGAAGGGTCTTCGGCGCCGGCGCTTCCTCGACTCCACGCGAGGCCGCCCCTGGATTTCGTTCGTGCCCGACGTGCCCGCGGCAAGCCTGCCCGACTACTTCGCCGACGCGAGCAAGACCTTTGGCCACGACCTCTGTCCCGTGGCCTGGTACTTCGCCCAGGTCGAGCCGGACGGCGAGGTCTGCTTCTGCGGAGACTTTCCCGACTACGTCATCGGCAACGTGCGGAAGACGCCGTTCCGGGAGGTCTGGAGCGGGGAGCGCGCCCGGCTCTTTCGCGAGAAGCTCGCGAGAGAGCCGCTCCCCATCTGCAGCCGATGCTGCGGAAGCTGGGTCTATGGCGCGTGGACGCGCCCGGAATCGCTCCCGTCCTTCCAGAACCGGTAGAAGTTGAACCACTGCGTCGGGTGGGCGCGTACGACGCCCTCCAGGTCGGCGGCTACGCGGCTCATGATGCGGCGCGCGTCCTCCTCGGGGGAGAGCGATTCGTCGGCGGCAAGCGGCGCACCCCAGACGTTGAAGTACGAGCCGTCGGGGTTGCGCAGAAAGAAACCCGGGAGGATCTCGCACTTGCAGAAGCGAGCGAGGAGGGCCGGCGAACGCAGAAAAGGCGTGGCGCGGCCGAAGTAGGAGACGACCACCTGGTCCTCCGGATAGGCGCGGTCGACCAGCAGCGCCACGGCGCGCCTCGCCTCCACCGCCGAGCGCACCCGGAACGCCGTGGCCATCGAGGAGCCGATGTCGATCGACTCGACGCCGAGGCGAGCCCTCAGGCTCAGGCGCATTTCCTCGACATCCGGGTCGAGCTCCGGCTGGCCGACGACCGCCGGCGTCAACTCGTGCCCGCGCAGCGTCACGGCGCCCATCTCCCAGTTTCCGACGTGCCCGGTCACCAGGAGAAAGCCCCGGCCGTTCCGGCTTACCCTGGCCAGCATGGCGGCGTCCGCGTCGAACGACGTGATCTTCGGGACGAAGGCCTCGCTCCGCAGCCGCCAGACGTCGATCACGGACCTGCCGTACTCGAAAAACAGGCGACGCGCCAGGCGGCGCGCCGCGGTCTCCGAAACGCCGAGCGCGATGCGGAAGTTCGCGCGGGTGCCCTCGAGCGTTTCGCGCATGAGGATCATCGCAAGGCTGTTCACGACGAGCGAGATGCCGTGGAGGACCGGCAGAGGCAGCCAGCGGGTGCCGAACCTGAGCCCCTCGTACACGAAGCGGTTGGACAGGCCGTGCGTGACCCATTTTCTGCGGCCGCGTGGCGCGTCGTGAGCGGGCTCGGTCGGGCCGGCCCCCGACGTCGCTGGCTTCCGCATCGTCCCGCCCGTCAAGTCCGCGGAGACTCCCGGTAGCGCGTCAGCAGCCAGACGACGAGGATGGCCACGCCCGCACCGACGAAAAACGTTCGCGCGGGCGAGCCGGCGCTCGCGCCGAGCATGCGCGGCATCGCGAGCACGAGGACGACGCCGGCGACGAGCTCGACCGCGCCATGGACCGGAAACGGGATCACCTTGACGAGGCCGAGCGGAAAGCGCGTCAGAAGCGTCATCAGGAGATGGACGACTGCGAGCCCCCAGGCGACGGCGGCCACGTACCCGCCGAGACCGAAGAAGAACGGCGCGAGAAGGAAGACGCCTACGGTGACGAGATCGAGAAACCCATGGAGACGCGCGCTCAGGAGGTTCATGGACTCATTATCATCCGTCGCCGCCGAGGTCCTCTGTGGCTTTTTCGAGAGGCTTCGATCGCTTGTCCGGCACGCCGCGCTCATCCAGTGCGGCACGCACCAGATCGGGATTCATGGACTGTCGAAGCGCAACCGCCTCGGGATCATGGCGATTGCCGACGTTGGGCAGGTCGCGTCTCAACTCTTCCAGCAGGGCGATGAGTTTCGCGGCCTTCTGCTCGGTCAGGAGAGTCACCTTCAGGTCCAGGTGCGCCCGCTGTTCTTCGAGCCTGGCGAGCCTGTTCTGCCTGGACAGGACCACGGTCGCGGTCAACAACGCCCCCAGGCCGACGATCCCCTGCAGCCAGAAGAACGGCGCCGGGTCGATTTGAACCATGCCGAGCCCGCGCAATGCAACATTGACGACGACCCAGAGCGCGACGAAGGCCAGTATGAAGCCGAGAAAGAGAGGCTGCCCGACGAGGTGGCTGATGCGCTCGAGAAGCCGCTGCGAGGGCGACATCTTCTGCTCTTCACGCGCATAGAAATCCAGGACGGTCTCGATGTTCTGGCTGGTCTGGTCGCGTTCGGATTCGAATGGCGCGCCCTGATCGTCCGTCGGCGGCCCAGACGGGACGACTCCGGATCTCACTTCTCCGGCCACATGCCCGGCACCCGTGCCGCCTCCGTCTTTACCCGCGCCTGCTGTTCCAGTAATAGCCGCCGCCTCCGAACAGGAAGAGCAACACGACGATGATGAGGATGGTTTCCATGGTTTATCCCTCCCTTCTCGAGAGACACAGAGCACGAGCCGTGCCGGTCGAGTTACCGTGCGAAACAGGTGGAAACGACCGTCGAGAGCACTTTCCCTCGTCGTCGCCATCGCCGGTTCGGTAAGGATTGCAGCGGCCCTTGAAGCCGGGGTGCTCCGGTCACGCCACCGGGTACGACCCCGACCGGCAGGAGCGACCCATGGCTATCATTCCGTCCCATGGAAGAACGCAAGACTCCGATCCTCAAGACGTTTCCGTCGGTCTTCTGGGTCGCGAACGTCATGGAGCTGTTCGAGCGGGCGGCCTACTACGGGCTGAACTCCGTTCTCGCGGTTTACCTCTCGAACCCCGCGGCGAAGGGCGGCCTCGGGTTCCCGGAGCAGTCGGTCGGATTCCTGCAGAGCCTGATCTACGCCTGCAACTACGTCGTGCCCATCGCCGGCGGCGCGCTGGCGGACCGGTACGGCTACCGGCGGATGCTGCTCTTCGCGTTCGCGATGCTCTCGACCGGGTACTTCGCGGCGGGATACGTCACCTCCTACGGCGTCGTCTTCGCGGCCCTCCTCCTCATGGCGACGGGCGGCGGCCTCTTCAAGCCGATCATCTCGGGGACGATCGCGCGCTCGACGAACGACGAGAACTCCGGCTTCGGCTTCGGGGTCTACTACTGGATGATCAACGTCGGGGCGTTCCTCGCTCCGCTCGTCGTCAGCGTCCTCAAGGGTTTCTCCTGGCGCTGGGTGTTCATGGCCTCTTCGGCCTACTGCGCGCTCATGCTCCTGCCGGCGCTCTTCGCCTACAAGGAGCCGCCGCGGCCGGAGAACACGAAGAGCTTCGGCGACGTGGTCCGCGGAGCCGCCCTCGTCCTCGGGGACGCGCGCTTCATGCTGATGATCGTCGTTTACTCGGGCTTCTGGATTCTCTACTTCCAGAACTTCGGGTCGGTCCTCTGGTACCTGCGCGACTTCGTCGACGGGACGCCGGTCGACAGGCTCTTCGCCTCGTTCGGCATCACGCTCAAGTTCGACTCCGGAGCACGTGACGGTCATCAACGCCGGCACGATCATCCTCTTGCAGATCGTCGTCAGCCGGGTCGTGAAGAACGTGCGGGCGCTTCCGACCATGGTCTCGGGGATCGCCTTCGGCGCCGTCGGCTTCCTCTGCCTCGCCCTCTCGCGCAACGTCTGGGTCTTCATCCTCGGCCTCGCCGTCTTCTCGATCGGCGAGATGACCGCGCACCCGAAGTACTACAGCTACGTCGGGCTCGTCGCGCCCCAGGACAAGAAAGCCGTCTACATGGGCTACGCGTTCCTCTACGGCGTGATCGGCTCGCTCATCGGCTCGAGCCTCGGCGGCGCGATGTATGCCGCGTGGCTGAAGCCGCTCGTGGGGCAGGGCGGGACCGAGGCGGCTACGCGCGGGTTCTGGCTCGTCTTCGTCGTCCTCGACGTCGCGGCGATGATCGGCCTCGTCGCGTATGACCGCGTCTTCGCGGCGGACACTCCCGCCACGAACGAGAAGGCCCGGAAGGTCATGGTGGGCGTCTACGCGCTGCTGCTCCTCGTCGGCGCGGCGTTCCTCGTGCGGTCGCTCTCCGGCCCCGAGATGTCGCCGCGGACGCTCGTTCAGGCCGTCATCATGCTGGCGCTCGGCGGCGGCGGCATGGCCGTCAGCCTCAGGCGGAGGTAGCGCTCAGGCCGCGGTCGTCGAGATCGCGATCAGCCACTGCGCCGGGAAGTACGTGGCGTGGATGAGAGCCTGCGCGGCCGGGAATGGACGCCGGAATCGATTCCAGGCGAGGAGAGAGTCCGAGAGGACGAAGAGGGCGGCGCCGAGAAAGGCCTGAAGCGCTGAAGCCGCGTGAAGGTGCGCGGCCCGGCTGGCGGCCTGGCCGGCCATCACGAGAAGCAGCGCGACGTAGGCGACGACGTGCGGGCGCAGGCGCCGGGGGATGCCGGACCAGAGCGCGGGCAGGACGGCGCCGCCGGCGGCGAGGCAGAGGACGAAGGGCAGCGGCGGCGTGGCGAACGGGCTGTCCCGCGTGAACGCGAGGACGTAGCAGGCGTGCGCGAGAAGGAAGCTGAAAAGGCCCGACCGAAAGCGGTCGGCCGGAAACATGAGGAAGATGTCGCCGAGGAGGGAGAAGAAGAGGCCGCCGAGGATCGCCGTCGCGTAAGGAGAGGAGAAGCCGGAGGGCCCGGTGGCGACGAGGAGGAGCAGAAGGGCCGTGGCGAGAGGCTTGAAGACGTATACGAGGGACCGGCGGCCGAGAGCGTGGGCCGCGACCGTGACCGTTGCCGAGACGGCGAAGCCCAGGCTGCAAACGACAGGGAATGTCAGGAAGGCTCCTGCCGGGATTCTATTCGTAGTCCCTCGGTTTTCTCGTCGAGTCGAATCCCGCTCTGGCTCATTTGCCGTTGACACGCTTGGTATTCGGGCCTAGGTTGGGAGAACAAGACTGCGTCTCAAGTAAATCCGAAAAAAGGAGACCACCCGATGGTTCGACGTCTGTTCGTGTCTCTCGCGATCGTCCTCGTCTCGCTCTTCGCTGCGCCAGCCCAGGCGCAGGAGCAGCAGACCAATCCCGCCGGGATCTGGAGAATGACCTACTACCACGTGAAGCCCGGGAAGATGAACGACATGATGAAGGACCTTCGCGAGCACGCGAAGTCTTCGCTGGAGTTCTCCAAGAGCAAGGCGCGCATCAAGGAGTACAAGATCCTGACGAACCCGACTCCGGCGAGTCCGGAGGACTGGAACTACGCGATCGCGGTCCACTACGCGAACTGGGCGGCGTTGGATCCTAACGAGGCGTTCACGAAGGAGCAGGGCGAGTTCCTGGACAAGCACTATGGCTCGCGCGAGAAGCGCGACGCCGCCAACGCCCGGCGCCGGGAAATGCAGACGACGCTCCGCAGCGTGCTCGTGAACGAAGTCGAACTGAAGTAACCCTCACGTCGGCCGGGGCGGGCTCGGGCGGCGCCGGTTTTCAACGCGCCTTCGGGCCCGCTTTCCGCGTTCAGCGCTTCCGCCACCCCTTCGAGGGGCCGGCGTGGAAGAACTTCTCGGGCGTCATGACGCCGCCCTGCTTGAAGACGAGCCCGTCTTTCATGACGAACCGCACATCGCGCAGCGTGTCGACGTCCTCGAGCGGGTTCCCGCGCACCGCGATGAAGTCGGCCGCGAGGCCGGGCTTGATCGCGCCGCGCTCCTTCTCGACCTGGGCGCACGCGTGGCCCGTCGTCGTCATCGCCTTCAGGATCTCGGGCGCCGGGATCCCCGCGGCCTTCCACGTGAGGAGGAAGTTGATCGTCAGCTCGCCGCGGTTCATGTCGTTGCCGGTCTTGTAGTAATCCATGTCCGTCGAGAAGGTGACCTTGACGCCGTTCTTCCACGCGCTCTTGAGCTGCGCGGCGTTCTTCTCCATGCCGTCCTTCGTCCCGTGGTACGGGGTGAAGGGCGTGTCCGTGGAGGCGAGGAAGATGCCCTTCTGCGCCATCGCCTTGTGGTGCGCCTCCGTCAGCGCCATCCCGTGCTCGATCGACCAGAGCCCGGCCTCGATCGCGCGCGTTGCGCCCTCGGGAGTCTGGACGTGGCCCGCCACCTTGAGTCCGCCCTTGGCCGCTTCGGTGACGAAGAGCTTCATCTCGTCCACCGTGTAGCCCCACGGCTTGCAGTCCACGCAGATCTTGATGACCTTCGCGCCGAACAGCATGTTCTCGCGCACGGCCTTCACGATCTCGTCGGGCGTGTCGGCGTCGAGATACTCCGGGTAGACGATCCCGTGCTGCTTCGCCATCTCGGGCGTCGGCCAGAACTGCCCGCCCTTGCCGCCGATGATGAGGCCCGAGTTGATCATCGTCGGGCCCGGGATCCAGCCCTGGTCGATCGCGACGCGGTGCGCCGTGTCCGTGTAGAGCGCGTTGTTCCCGAGGTCGCGCACGACCGTGAAGCCGGAATTGAGGAGCTGGATCCCGTTCGACGCCGCCTGGATCGCGCGGAGCGGCGTCGAGTCCATCACGTACGTCAGGTAGTAATAGTCGTGCTCGGGGACGTCCTTGTACGTGAGGCCGAGGTGCGTGTGCGTGTCCACGAGCCCGGGCAGCACCGTGAGGTCCGAGAGGTCGATCACGGTCGCGCCCGCGGGGATCGCGAGGCCGGCGCCGACGGCCTTGATCTTCTCGCCCTCGACGAGGATGACCTGGTTCGTGGAGATCCTTCCGCTCTCGGGGTCCACGAGCCGCCCCGCCTTCACGGCCGTGATCAGGGGAGCCGCGGCGGGAGGCGTGGGCTGCTGCGCGGAGGCCCGCGCGGCGATGACGACCGACAGGGCGAGCGCAATCCGTGTCCGACGGCGCATGGCGTTCTCTCTTTCGCGCCGAGTCTAATCGTCCGTCCACCTGGCCGAAAACTCGCCTGGGCGGGACGAGCCCGTCACTTCGGCAGGGCGCGACGCCGGCCGCCAGCGGTTGAAGCAGCAGGACGATTCCGAGGAGGCGGAGACGAGCGTGACGGGAAGCGCGGCCGTCGTACTTAGGGTGCCGGCGGTGTTCCTCACGCGCCCTTCGGCACGCCAACTATTTCAGTTTCTTGATCTCATCTTCGACCTCTTTCGCCCCCTGGGCATAGAACGTCTTCTCTTCGGGGGCGAGCTCGTGGAGCAGTCTCAGAAACTCGCCGGCGTGGACACGTTCCTCGTCCGCGATGTCTTCGAGGACTTCGATGGCGAGCTTGTTGTCGGTCGACTCGGCCAGCTGCGTGTACATCTGGATCGCTTCGTACTCCGCGGCGACCATGAAGCGAATGGCACGAACCAGTTCCGCATCCGTGAGTTTCTTGCCGTGCGCCAGTCCGGAAAAAGGGGAGCCAAACTCTGGCATGACGTCTTCTTCCTGTCGTTAGTCCGCTACCTCTTGATGGCGTTGCCGAGACTCGTCACGGCGTCGCCGAGCATCCGGCCGGCCTTGCCGAACCCCTCCTGCACGGCGCCCGCGGCGCGCTGCAGGGAGCCCTCGTTCTCCATCTTCTTGTTGCCGGTGAGCTTCCCGACGGTCTCTTTGGCTTTCCCCTTCACCTTCTTCACTTTCCCGTGGAGTTCCTGCTTTTTCATGGGGTGTTCCTTTCTGCGACGGCGTGCCGATACGTTCGGCCGTCTTCCGGAAAGATAGGGAGCAGGGGCCGTGCCAGCCAGGGAGCCGCGCGGAACAGGCGCAGGCGACTGCCGGTGACACGTTCCGTCTCCGTCGCCAGGCCTGGTGCGGTACGAATTACAGCGGGGTTTGAAGCGGAGACAAGGGTGGCCCGCGGATTGCGGACAGAGTCATCGGATGGCAGCCGTGGACAAATATTCAAACGTCTTGGTCTTTGAACCGCCTGAGTGCCGGGAGCCTTGGTGAGCCCGTTCTACGATCTCGGCCGGCGGTGCGGCGGTCCTCTTCCGGCGGGGCGTACGTCCCGCGTCCCGTCGGCTGGCCCTCCACCGTCGGCCCCCGGGCGCGCCTTTGCGGAAGCAGGGTCTCAGGGAATTTCGCTCCGCCGGTTCGCGTGGCTGCTCGCACTCGGCGTCCTCGGGCTGGCCGGACCTCTCGCTCGGCGTGGGTGGGATCGCTCGCTTCCGGGCCGACGTCTCCCCGGCGGCTCCCGTTCAGAAGAGCGAGTCGGTCGTGACGAGGTAGATCGGCTTTCCTCCGCGATCGGGGAGCGCCACCTCGAAGCGGAGGATCTTCACGTTCGACGCGCGGGTCAGCTCCACGAGGATTCCCGCCCCGATGTCGCTGCGCCAGCCCTCGGTCGACGGCCCGACACGGGCGGCCCACGATTTCCCGGCGTCGGCAAACGCCGTGACGCCCAAGGCGGCGATGTGGAGCAGCTCGCCCGTGATGCGGTGCCGCCACTCCACGTTGGCAACGACCCGCGACGTGCCGTCGAACGTGTTCGGGTCGTAACCGCGCAGGCCCGTGTCGGCTCCGAGGGTGAGCTGCCGCTCTCCGTCGAGGTTGTGGCCGAGGTCTGCGGCGAGGCGAACCCTGAGGCCCGCCGATCCGGTGATGGCGCCCCCGGCCTCGAGGTGCGTGATCGCGTTGGCGAAGCCGCCGCTCTCGAATCGCCCCGAGAGGTCCACGCGCTGCCAGGTGTAGGTGCGCCCGGAGAACTGGCCCGACTCGAACGCCAGGTGGTACCGGAGCCGCACGCTGTCGCCGCCGAAGAAGGGCAGGGAGAGACCGGTCGTGACCGTCCAGTTGGGACCGAGCGGCAGGTCCTCCTGCCGGAGCCAAGCGCGGAACCCCTGCACGAGCTTCCAGCGGAACGTCTCGTGATTCCAGCCCATCTGCGGGCCGACCAGGTTTCGGTCCAGCGGTTGCGGGTATGGCGGGCCGTACAGGCTCTGCCAGTCCTGGAAGAGGGCTCGGTCGCCGAACGCTCCGACGAGGAGACGATTCGTACGGATGGCGCCGCCCGGCAGGCGGATCCCGCCCCAGACCTGCCAGCTGCGACCGTTGACCTCGCCCTGGACGCGCCTCTCTCCGGCGGACCACAGATAGGCCACGGACTCAACCCGCCTCCAGTCGACGCCGCCGGCCCGCGGCGTCGTCAGGGAGAAGAACGGGTACTCGAACAGGAAGTGGTCCGCCGACCCGTCGGAGGAAGACGCGTGCTCGAGCTCGAGCTGCCAGCGGCTGCCGAAGAACGTGATGTCCCGGTAACGGAACGTCGAGGACGTCCGTTCGGGGTCCGACGTGACGTCGACGTGGACGGCCTTCCCCAGGCCCAGGACGTTGTCCTCCTTGACGCCGAAACTGACGGTGCGGCGATCGCCGGACATGCCGAAGCTCGCGTTGATGCCCAGGGTCCACTGGTCGTGGGTCTCGACGAGGACCTCGGCCCCGCCGGGGACGGGGTGCGCCGAGATGTGCACGGGATTGAGGAAGCCCGTGCCTCTGAGGATGATCTCGCTCTCGGCCAGCTGAATGGGGTCGAGGCGGTCGCCCGCCTTGAAGAGCAGCAGGGCGCGGATGAACGACTCGCGGGTCATGATGTGCACGGCGTCGACCCAGCGATACGGCCACGCCGACGTGGAGGGATCGTCCAGATCGAAGACGTCGTGCCGGTCGATGCGCACGGCGACGATGGGCGTGCCGGGAGCGACGTCCTCCGCGCCCGCGGGGCAGGCGAGAAGGAGGAGCAGGCAGAAGAGGTGGAGCGGTCTGCTCGCGGACTCCATGCCAGCTCCTCCGTGATCAGTGCAAAGCGCGGAGCCGCTTCGCGACGACGCCGGAACTCACGACACGCGGGTCGAAAGAATCCGGAGCCCGAGACCGCCGCCCAGGGACAAGAGACCGAGCGCGCCAAGGAGCGGGACGTGGCTCGCCGTCGCAGGCAGATGCCGGACGGGAGGGGCCTCCGCGAGCATGACCACGGGCGCAGGCGCCTCGTAGGGCTTGACCTGCTGCTCCGGCGTGACGACCGTGAGGGTCGCGGTCTTGTACTCCGTCTCCTTGACGTCGTCCGAAATCGCGATGACGGGAGCCTTGGCGACGACGGCGATTTCCATCGCGCGCTGCTTCGAATAGACGATGTCCTGGCCGTTCGTCGTGTCGCGTGCGTACCACGTCCGCAGCGCCTTGCGCTGGCCGGGCGCGGTCGCGTAGTAGACGTAGCGGCTGGTGGGCGCCGCTTCGTTCGCCACGATCGCGTGCGGCGTGGCGAGGACGCTGGCGAAGACCTTCGTCTGATCCTCGTTCGTGACCTGGACCAGGTTGCGGTTGGATTCGAGCATCACGACCTTGATGAGGTACGTGCCCGGCTGCAGCGTGAAGCTCCCGACGTCGACGGGTTCCGTCACGGTGAAGGTCGAGTTCTCGCGCTCGCTCTGCGCGAGGGCCGCGGGGGCGGTGGCGACGAGAAGCGCCGCGAAGGCTCCGAGGGTGAGGCAGCTTGTCATTTCAGGCCTCTTCTTGCGTTCTCGGTCGAAGGGCAATGACTCGTCGTCCCTGGATGACGCGAATGAGAAGGACGACGATCGCCACGACGAGCAGCACGTGGATGAGGCCGCCCATCGTCGTGGAGGTCACCATTCCGAGGGCCCAGAGGACCAGGAGGATCAGGCAGATTGTCCAGAGCATGGTGTATTCCTTTCTTTCGTTCCGAGGTGGGAGGAATCAGCTCAGAAGATCGACGACCTTCTTGACGCCCTTGATCGAGCGGGTCTTCTTGACGGCGGCCTTCGAGGTGTTGGAGTCGTCGAGCTTGCCGCGCAGGCTCACGACGCCGTCGACGGCCTCGACCTCGATCTTGAGCGCGTTCGCGCCGATCTCGGTCAGGAGGATGCTCTTCACCTTCATCTCGAGCGAGACGTTCTTCACCGAGGCCTCGCTCGCGGCGACGGCTCCTTCGGCGTTCTTCACGGTGACCTTGTTGTCGACCTTCTTGATGCCCGCGACCGAAAGGGCGACTTCCTCGGCGAGCCCCTGGCTGGGCGACTTCGTCACTTCGCCGGTGAGGGTTGCCGTCTCGCCGGACACGGAGACCGCGATCCCAAGAGCATCGGTGCCGAGCTTGTCGATGAGCGTGGTCTTGACGGAGATGGCGTTGAGCGCCTCGGTCACTTCGGAGGAAGGCGCCGTGGACTTGGCTGCGGCGCTCGCGGGCGACGCCCCGAGTAGCCATGAGAGAGAGGGTCGCCGCGAGGACCGGAACTGAGTGCTTCATGATTTGAGTCTCCTGCCGGTCTCGGAGCGCAAGTTCCCTGCCAGCGCCGGCAGGGTGTCTCGGGCGTCTTCAACCCGCGGAGATGCGTCGGGGACGGATCGGGGGAGCGCGCCGTGTAGAAAGTGCCCGACTCGTGTACGTCCTACCGACGGGAGAAGAGGTGAATGACCGCCACGAAAAGGGCGGCGCCGATGATGGACCAGAGAACCGGGAACGGATGCCCGCCGATGACGACCATGAAAGGCTCGGGAAGCTTGAGCGCCCGGGCGACCCAGGGACCCACAAGGGCCCCGACGAAGCCGAGGGCCGTCGAGACGACCAGCCCGCCGCGGGCGCTCCCCGCGATGGCCTTGCCGATCGCGCCGCAGACCGCCGCGATCACGATGAGGAGCAGGAGTGTCGTGAGAGACATTGTCATGGGAGATTCCTTTCACGCGCCGGTCGTGGAAAGAGTGTTCTTGAGGACGACCTTCAGGGCGCGCTGCTTCGCAGCGTCGCCGAACGTGTCGTAGGCCTTCATGACGTCCGCCAGCGCGAAGCGGTGGGTCACGAGCTTCCGGGGGTCGAGGCGGCCGGACTCCACGACCTTGAGAAGCATCGGGGTCGTGACCGTGTCCACGAGGCGGGTGGTCAGGGTGATGTTCCGGTCCCAGAGCTTCTCGAGGTGCAGCGTGACCGGCTTGCCGTGTACGCCGACGTTCGCGAGACGCCCGCCCGGCGCCAGGATCGACTGGCAGATGTCGAACGTCGCGGGGACGCCCACGGCCTCGATGGCCACGTCGACTCCCTTCCCGCCCGTGAGGGACATGACCTTCTCGACGGCCTTGCCGTCCGTCGAGTCCACGACGCGTGTGGCGCCGAAGGAACGCGCCACCTCGAGACGGTTCGGGTCGAGGTCGATCATCACGAGCTCGGCCGGCGAATAGAACTGCGCCGTGAGGAGCGCCGCGAGGCCGATGGGCCCGGCGCCGACGATGGCCACGGTGTCGCCCGGCTTCACCTGGCCGTTCAGAACCCCGCATTCGAAGCCGGTGGGGAGGATGTCGCTGAGCATCGTGTACGCCTCTTCGTCGGCCCCGGGCGGGAGCGCGTAGAGGCTCGTGTCGGCGTGCGGGATACGGACGTAGTCGGCCTGGGTCCCGTCGATCGTGTTGCCGAGGATCCAGCCGCCGGTCTCGCAGTGCGAGGTCATCCCCTTCCGGCAGAACGCACATTTGCCGCATGCGGTGACGCAGGAGATCAGGACGGCGTCCCCCTTGCGGAAGAGCGTCACGGCCGCTCCCGGCTCCTCGACGACACCCACGCCCTCGTGACCGAGGATTCTCCCGTCGGTGACGGCGGGGACGTCGCCCTTGAGGATGTGGAGGTCGGTGCCGCAGATCGTGGACGTCGTGATCCGGACGATGGCGTCCGTGGCGGCCTGGATCGCCGGCCGCGGCTTGTCTTCCCAGGCTCGCCGGCCGGGGCCGTGAAAGACGAGGGCCTTCATGGTGGTGGCCCCGGTGCCGGTCTCGCTTCTCTCCGTGAGGGTCTGTGATCTGCTCATGGCGCCTTGCACCGCAATCTCCTTGCCACGTCCGAACCAACCTCGCTCCGGCGCTCGTGGCCCGCCACTTGCAGAGTCGTCGGCATGAGAAATGCCAGGAATTTCACGATAGCGGCCGCGATGCTCGTGTTCGCGGCTGGTGTGTCCTTCGCGAGGACTGCTTCGGCGCAGCCTCATCCCCCGATGCCGCCCGGGATGGGATCGCTCCCGATGCCCCCGATGCCCGACCTGCACGTGCGCATCGTCACGGAGGCCCCGCCCCCGCGCCGGCACGAAGAGAGAGTCGTGAGCCCGGGCCCGAACCACACGTACATCAAGGGCTACTGGCATCACTCCGGCGAGGCGTGGGCCTGGAGCGACGGCCGCTGGGCCGAAAAGCCGCGCAGGCACGCCCACTGGGTCAAGGCCAGCTACAGGCACGTGAAGGGCGGTACGCGCTACACGCCGGGTCACTGGTCTTACGAGAAGGTCATCTACAACTGAAGCTCGCGGGCGGAGAGGCGTCGCGGTCGCGCGGCGCCCCGCCCGTTCTTTCCGCCCCTTGACCCGAGACGAGGCAGGGTTTGCCTGTGATCGACTCGTGCCGTAGCCTGAGACGAACGATGTCGAATCCGAAGGAAGTCCAGCCTCTCCGCGCTCTCCTGATCAGCAGCGAAGAGGACGGGCTCTGGCTTCGCGCCCTCGTGAAGGAGCTGCCGGGCACCGTCTCGCTCGAGTGGGTCGGGACGTTCGAAGAAGGGCTCGCCGCGATGACGGCCGGACGGCACGACGCCTTCCTCGTGGACGGACGGCTCGGCAAGCGGAGCGGCCTCGACCTCCTGCGCGCGTACCGCGAGGCGGGAGACGGCGCGCCGGTGATCGTGATGGGCGAGGCGGACCGCTCGCTCGACGTCGCGGCGATGGAGAACGGGGCCGCCGACTACCTCGTGAAGGGCCGCCTCGACGCGCCCCGACTCGAGCGCTCGATCCGATATGCGCTGGAGGCGTCGCGGCGCGCGGCCAGGCTCCGCCGCGTCCGCGACGAGCTGGAGGCGCGTGTCGCCGAGCGGGCGGACGCGCTCGAGACCATGAACGAAGCGCTGGCGGCCGAGGTGGCCGAGCGCCGCCTGGCCGAGCGCGCCCTGCGCGATGCGGACCGCTCGAAGGACGCGTTCTTCGCGACCCTGGCGCACGAGCTCCGCAACCCGCTGGCGCCGCTCACGAGCGCGACCGAGATCCTCGCCCGGACGGGCGATACGCCGGAGGACGAGATCCGGCGCGACCGCGCCCGGCGCGTGATCGAGCGGCAGGTCGCGCACATGGTGCGGCTGATCGACGACCTTCTCGACCTCTCCCGCATCACGCATGGAAAACTGGAGCTGCGCCGCGAGCGCGTGTCGCTGGCGGCCGTCATCGAGAGCGCGCTCGAGACGGCCGGACCTCTCCTTCTCCGCCGCAAGCAGCAATTCGAGCTGCGCGTACCCGAGTCACCGGTGTTCCTGCACGCTGATCCGATGCGGCTCGCGCAGGTCGTGGCGAACCTCGTCTCGAACGCCGCCAAGTACACCGAGCCGGGCGGGCGAATCCGTCTCGAGGCCGTGCGCGAAGGCGGAGACGTCGTCGTGTCGGTCGTGGATTCCGGCATCGGGATCCCGGCGGTGCACCTCGCGCACGTCTTCACGATGTTCGGGCAGGGGCACCGCGCGCACGAGCCGGTCTACGGAGGGCTCGGGATCGGCCTCGCGCTCGCGAAGAGCCTCGCCGAGCTGCACGGCGGCAGGCTGACCGCCGCGAGCGAGGGCGAGGGCAAGGGCAGCGTCTTCACGCTCCGCCTCGCGTGCGCGGCCGAGGACTCCGCCGCACCTTCGGCGGCGCAGGCTTCGCCGGGTGCGCCGCCGCCGCCCCGCCGGATTCTCGTCGTCGACGACAACGTCGACGCGGCGCTCACACTCGCCGAGCTGCTGGCCCTCGAAGGGCACGAGACGCACGTCGCCCACGACGGCCCCTCCGCCGTCGACGCCGCGAAGCGGCTCCGCCCGGACGCCGCGATCCTCGACATCGGCCTGCCGGGATTCGACGGCCACGAGGTGGCGCGCCGCCTCCGGGCGGATCCGGCGCTCAAGGGAGTCTTCCTCGTGGCTCTCTCCGGCTGGGCCCAGCCGGAGGATCTGGCCCGGTCGCGCGAGGCCGGCTTCGACCATCACCTCACCAAGCCGATTCAGCTCAAGAGCCTCGAGCTCGTCCTCCTGGAGGCGCCTGGTGGTCGAGGTCGTACTGCTTGAGCCTGTTGTAGACGGTCTTCAGGCTGATGCCGAGAATCTCCGCCGCCGCCCGGCGGTCACCGTTCACGGCCTTTAGGGTGGCGATCAGCAGCTTGCGCTCGACCGCCTCGAGCTTTTCTCCGACACGCACCGGCACCTCGGGCCACGCTTCCGCGTTCGCGTCCGCCGCCGGCGCTCGCTCGGCCGCGTGCGGCGCAGCCAGTACCGCCTCGACGACCTCGGGCGGAACGGTGGGCGGGTCGCTCAGGACGTATGCCCGATGCACGGCGTTCTTCAGCTCGCGCACGTTGCCGGGCCAGTCGTGTCCGCCCAGCGCCTCGAGCGCCCCCTCCTCGAGAGCCGTGAACCCGCGCCCTTCCTTCAGCTCGACCTGCGACAGGAAGTGGCTCGCGAGAGCCGGGATGTCCTCCTTGCGCAGGCGCAACGGAGGCATCCAGAGCGGAAAGACGTTGAGCCGGTAGAAGAGGTCGGATCGGAACGACCCGTTCTTCACCGCCTCGGCGAGGTCGCGGTTCGAGCTCGCCACGAGCCGCACGTCCACGTCCAGCTCCTCGTTGCCGCCGACCCGGCGGAAGGCGCGCGTGTCGAGAACGCGGAGGAACTTGACCTGGAGATCGGGCGGCATCTCGGTGACCTCGTCCAGGAAGAGGGTCCCTCCGTGCGCCATCTCGAACGTGCCGGCCCGGCGCCGCTCGGCGCCCGTGAACGAGCCCTTCTCGTGCCCGAAGAGCTCGCTCTCGACGAGGTGCGGCGAGATCGCGCCGCAGTTGACCGCGACGAACGGTCCCCGGGCGCGGCGCGAGAGGGCGTGCACGGTTCGGGCGGCGACTTCCTTGCCCGTGCCGCTCTCCCCGGTGATCATGACGGGCGCCTCGGAGCCCGCGACGCGGGCGATCAGGCGGAAGACCTCCCGCATCGCGGCCGACCGGCCGACCATCTCCCCGAGCCGGCCCGGAGTCGCGGGCTCGAGATGCGCCGCGGGGTGCGGAGTCCAACTCTCCGCGAGGCGCGCGAGAGACGAGGCGAGGAACGCGGGCTTGAGCGGCTTGAGCAGGAAGTCGTGGGCGCCGGCCCTCATCGCCTCGACGGCGGCGAGGATGGAGCCCTTGCCCGTCAGGACGAGGACGGCGCAGTCCGCCCGGACGGCCTTCGCCGCGCGCACGACGTCGAGCCCGCTCCCGTCCGGCAGACCGAGGTCCGTGATGCAGACGTCGGGCGTCTCGCGCGAGAGGGAGTCGCGCGCATCCGCCACCGAGCCCGCGGCGAAGGAGACGTATCCGAGCTCCTCGACGAGCTCGACGAGCGAGGCCCTCACGCGCGGCTCGTCTTCCACCACGAGGACTTTCACGCGTCGTCCCTCCGTCCGGCGTCGCCTTCAGCCCGGAGAGGCCACGAGAAGAGCGCCGAGAGACGTCCCTCGCGCCCGGTCAGCTCGAGGAGGCCGCCGTCGGCCGCGACCACCGCGCGGGCCACGAACAATGCTTCCGCGTCCTCGCTCCCGTGAGGGAGGTCGAGGAGCCGCGCCTGACGACCGTCAGCCGTCCCGCGCGGTCCCGCGAGGGTCAGGGTCACCCGGCCGCCTTCGCATTCTTCCCGTCCGGCCGGCGCGGCGGCGCCGGGCCCCGCCACGAAGGCCGCGACGCCCCGGATCGCGTCGGCCAGCCCGACGGCTCGCAAGGGCAGACGCAGAGAGGCCGCGGCCGCCGCGTCGATCGGAACGCCCGCGCGGAGGCAAACGTCGCGGAGAGTCGTCTCTTCCGGCTGCTCGCCGGCGATCGCCGCGAGGCGCAGCAGCAGGTCGAGGAGCCGGGTCGTCGCACCGAGGTCGGCCTGCACCGCGCGAACCTTTTCCACCGCCCATGAGGGATCGGCTCCGGACGGCGAGAGAAGCCGCCGCTCCACGAGGTCGAGCTTCAGCGCGGCGGCCGAGAGCGGGTCCGCGAGGGCATGACGCAGCACGTGCAGGATTCGAGCGGGCTCGCCGGCAGGGTCGGGAGGCGTCGAGGCGGTCATGTCGGAGGTCGACCAAGCTAGCACAGGCGGCAACGGGTGCGGCTCGCTGCGCGGAGGGCGGCCGGTCAGGCGGCGAGGCCGACGAGCAGAGCGGAGAGCGCTTCGACGTGCCTCCGCTGCCGCGGGATCAGCTCGAGCTCGACGAGCTCCCGGGCGTCCTCGTCGAGCGAGGGCAGCGCGGCCTCGTACTCCGCGAGGCCGCGCTGCTCGGCTTCGAGGAGCGCGCCCACGAACTCGCGGTCATCCATCCCCTGCAGCGAGCCGTTGCCCGTGAGCGCCGCGACGCCCGAGCCCTCCCAGGGGTCGGCCGCGGCCACGGGCACCCCGCCCCGGGCCTGAACGGATCCGTGGAGAGCCGTGACGGTTCGCTGGTGATCGGAGGCGAGCCGCAGGATGTGGTTGCCGTCGGCCGCGGCCTTCTTACGCAACACGCCGAGAGCCTTCTGATATCCGGCCACCGCGGCGAGCTCGACACGCAGGAGGGAGTTGAGGGGTTCGATCACGCCCTCCCAAGAGCACTCCTCATGCCAGTCGAGGGCGCGGTGCGGGGCTGGCACGGCTTCTGCACTCTCGAGACGGAGGACCAGAAACATGATTCACCGCCAGCTCGCATTCCTCGCATCCGCTTCACTCCTCGCCCTCGCCACGGCCTGCAGCCAGTCGTCCGACACCGTGACGAAGAAGAGCGAGTCGACGACGCAGACGTCCGGAGGGACCGTCACGACCACGAACGAGACCAAGCAGGTCGGCGCGACGCTCGAGGCCAAGAGCGAGACCAAGGTCGATTCGCCCGCCGGCGCCGTCGCCTCGAAGACCGAGACGATCGTCGGAACGGTCACCGTCTTCACCGCCGGCAAGAAGATCGAAGTGATGACGGGCGAGAAGAAGATGCACGACTTCAGCCTCGACGACAAGGACGTCGTCTATTCCGTCGACGGCGCGGTGATGGTGGGCAAGCGCGTCACGGTCACCGACGAGACCGGCACCGACAAGGTCCGCCGCATCACCGTGAAGCTGGGAGCCTAGGGCCCCTCGTGCCGCCGGGGCTTCGTCCTGACGCTTCGTCCCCGGCACGGATTGCCGATCGGATCGGCAAGCCTTGCCGAATGACCCGGTCGTCCCCCTGAAGGAGGAACCTGCATGAACAACCTCAAAGGCATCGCCCTCGCGCTGATCGTGGCCGGCGTCCTGGCCATCGTCTACGGGGGCTTCACCTACACGAAAAAAACGCATCAGACCAAGATCGGACCGATCGAGCTGGCGGTCAAGGAGAAGGAGACCGTCAACGTGCCGCTCTGGGTCGGCGTCGGCGCGATCGTGGCCGGCGGGGCTCTGCTCTTCGCGCGCCCCAAGGGTTGAGAGCGTTCCGCGTGGCATACGAAGTGCGTAGTCCCTTCACGGAAGAAAACACAGGAGAACGACCATGAGACAGCAGGAAGTCGGCGGAAAAGTGAAGAAAGTCAAGGGAAGCGTCAAGGAAGCCGTCGGAATTCTCTCCGGCGACAGGAAGATGGAACGGGAAGGCTCACTCCAGCGCGCCGAGGGCGCGATCGAGGAGGGGCTCGGCAAGGCGCGCCGCAAGGTCGGCGAGGCCCTCGCGAATCTCGGCAACGCCATCAAGAAATAGGACGTCAAATGAAAACACCCGTTCTCGCCCTCGCTCTCGTCGCCACCGTGTCCATCGGGGGGCGGAGCAACGCCCAGCAGCCGGAGCCCGTCGCCGCGCCGGCGGCCGTCTCGGCGAACTCCGCGCTGGTCGACGACATCACCCGGCTCTGGAGAGCCAATCTGTCCGAGGAGTTCATCAGCAAGTACGTCGCCCACTCGGATCTCGCCCGGGACCTGACCGCCGACGACGTCGTGCGCCTCCGGAGCGCGGGCGTGCCCGAGACCCTCATCACGTCGATCACCCGGCGGCGATCGGAAGCCGGCGCGGCCGCGGTTGCACCGCAGGCGATCGCCGGAGTAAACGACGCCCGCCGCTGGGACGGCCTCACGCGCCGGAACTCCGGGCTGGTGCTGCTCAAGAGCCGGTGGGACGCGGGAGTCCTCGAGTTCAAGGACGGGTCGATTCGCTGGGTGGACTCCCGGGATGCCGGGAAGAACGTCCTCCTGCCGGCGGCGCAGGCGACCGAGCAGGAGCTCACCTGCCTGAAAAAGTCCGGCGGCAACGAGTGCTTCGAGTGGGTCGTGAAGACGCGAAACGAGGAGTACCGGTTCCGCGACGTCGGCTGGCAGCAGGGCGAGAACGCGAAGGTCGCCGAGCTCTTCGCGTTCTTCAGCGCCGCCTACCCGAGCCTGATCTCGTCGCGCCGCCCGGTCGACGCAAAGTAGTCGCGGCCGACGGGCGACGCGCCTATCTCGCCCCGAGCCTGACGAGCACCCGGTGCTCGGCGCCGTCGTCCACGAGGGGGACGGCGTCGGGCGCGACCGGCGCGCCGTCCAGCGTGGCGCTGGCGACGCCCCGGCAGGAGCGCTCCGGGTTCTCCACGACGATCGTGTAGCGCGTCCGGCCGAACGTCCACTCGAGCGAGCAGGACGGCCACGAGGACGCGATGCAGGGGTCCACGGAGAAGACCGCGCCGCGCCGCTCGAGCCCGAAGATCCCCTCCACGGCGACGCGGTACATCCAGCCGGCCGAGCCCGTGTACCAGGTCCACCCGCCGCGTCCGCGGTGCGCCGGGTGATCGTAGACGTCGCCCGCGAGCACCCACGGCTCGGTCTTGTAGCGCTCCACGTCGGCCCGGGTGCGGGAGTGGTTCACGGGGTTGAGCATGTGGAACAGCTCGACCGCCTCGTCGCCGTGCCCGAGGCGCGCCATCGCGAGGACGACCCACGCCGCGGCGTGCGTGTACTGCCCGCCGTTCTCGCGAACGCCCGGTATGTATCCCTTGATGTAGCCGGGGTCCACCGGCGTGCGGTCGAACGGCGGCGTGAGGAGAAGGACGACCTGCGGCTCGCGGTGCACGAGGTGCGCCCGCACGGAGTCCATCGCGCGCTCCGCGCGCTCCTTCCGTCCGGCGCCCGAGAGGACCGCCCACGTCTGCGCGACGGAGTCGATCCGCCCCTCCTCGTTCTGATGCGAGCCGAGAGGCCGTCCGTCGTCGAAATAGGCGCGCCGGTACCAGTCGCCGTCCCAGGCCTGCTCGAGCATCGTCGCGAGGAGGACGCGTGCGTCGCGGTACCGCTTCGCCCGCGCTCCGTCTCCGCGCTCTTCGCAGAGGGCCGTGAAGGAGCGGAGCACGTCGCAGAGCAGCCACCCGTCGAAGACGCTCTCTCCCCGCCCTTCGTGCCCGACCCGGTTGTAGCCGTCGTTCCAGTCGCAGCCCCCGATGAGCGGCAGCCCGTGCGCGCCCGCCGTCAGGCCGCGGTCGATGGCGCGGATGCCGTGCTCGAAGAGCGTCCCGGTTTCCGCCGAGACGGACGGCGTGCCGAACGCCTCGCTCTCTCCGGCGGCGAGGGGCGGGCCCGAGAGGAACGGGACGACCTCGTCGAGAATTGCGCGATCCGAGGTCGCGGCGACGTACGCGGCGGCCGCGTACGGCAGCCAGAGAAGATCGTCCGAGCAGCGGGTCCGGATCCCTTCTCCGGTCGACGCGTTCCACCAGTGCTGGACGTCGCCCTCGGCGAATTGCCGGCCGGCGGCGCGCAGGAGGTGCTCGCGCGTCAGGTCCGGCCGCACGAAGAGGAGGGCGAGCACGTCCTGGAGCTGGTCGCGGAAGCCGTACGCGCCACTCGACTGGTAGTAGCCCGAGCGCGCCCAGAGCCGGCAGGCGAGGTCCTGGTAGAGAAGCCAGCGGTTCACGAGGAGGTCGAAGGAGTCGTCGGGCGTCGAGACCCTCACGGCCGAGAGCGTCCGGTCCCAGAACGCTTCCACGGCGCGCAGCTCGTCCGCGGCGGCGTCGGGCCCGCCCGCGCCCGCGTATTTCGCGACGAGCGCGCGGGCCTCAGCGGCGTCCTTTCCCTGCCCGAGGAGGAGGACGATCCGGCGCGTCTCGCCCGGCTCGAGGTCGGCCGCCACCTGGATCGCGGCGCAGGGGTCGAGTCCGGCCCCGACGCGGCCGGACAGCCGGGGACGGCGCAGCCCCGCGGCGCGGGCGAGCGAGCCGTTCCGTCCGAGGAACTCGCGGCGGTCGGCCGTGGCCGAGAGAACGACGCCGCTCGCGGCGGCGAAGGCGACCCGGGCGCGCCCCGCGTCGTACACGTCGCGCGCGAGGACGGCGCCGCTCGCCGCGTCGCGCTCCGTCACGACGAAGCGGGGGCTCCCCGGACGCGGGGGCCCGAGCGCCCAGTCGTTGTACGCGAAGACGCTGAAGCGGCGCGTCCGGTCCGAGACGTTCGTGAGCGTGAGGATCGACAGCTTCACCGGTTCGGCGCGCGCGACGAACACCGCGAGCTCCTGCTCGACGCCGTCGGCCCGCCGCGCGAAGCGCGTGACTCCGGCGCCGTGGCGGATCACCCAGCGGGCCTCGCGTCCGGTCCGCCGGAGCGGCCCCGGCGTCGCGCCCCGGACGACGCCGCTCTCCTCGTCCCGCAGGAACACGGCCTCGCCCGTGGGGTCGGTCACGGGGTCGTTCGCGAACGGAGTCAGCCGGTTCTCCCGGCTGTTTTCCGACCAGGTGGTCGCCGCCCCCGTCGCCGTCACGAGGGTGCCGAAGGCGGGGTTCGCGATCACGTTGCTCCAGGGGAGCGGCGTTTCCTTGGCCCCCGCGAGAATCACGACGTACTCGCGGCCGTCACGGGTGAAGCCGCCGAGGCCGTTCTGCATGACGAGCGGGGGCGGTTCGAGCGCGTCGTTCTTCGCGTCGTCGGGGAGGAGCTGCGGTTCCGCCGGCGGGGCGAACGCCTCCGGCTCCGTCAGGTCCATCTGCTGCTCGAGCTCCCCGCTCCGGCCATCGAGCACCGCGCGGGCGACGGTCGCGAGGAGGACGCGCTCGGCCTCGGGCATCGTGTCGCCGCGCAGGAGGAAGATGCCCGAGGGGCGCCCCTTCCAGCCGGCCCACGGGCCTCCGTCCACGACCGCGGCGAGCTGCTCGTGCAGCTCGTTGCGGTAGGTCGCCGGGTGTTCGTTCAGGATCACGACGTCGGACCTCAGTCCCTTGAGGCGCCAGTGGTCCTGCGCGAGGAGCACCTGGCGCACGAGCGGGATGTCGTCGGCCTCCACGACCCGGACGAGGACGATGGGCAGATCGCCCGAGATGCCGTGTCCCCAGAGCCCGCCCGGGCCGAGCGTGCTCGTGAGAAGGACCGCCTCGCGCTCCCGGAGTGACGCGTCCGAGAAGAAGACGCGCGAGGCGAGCCGCTCGAAGAGCTGCGCCTCCTCGGGGGAGATGCCCAGGTGCCGGAGGGAGACCTGCGCGTGCGTGTACGCGAGGGCGAAGGTTCGCGCCGCGACGCCCGGGTCGTGGTACTTCTGCGCGAGGCGCCGCGCCGCCTCCGGGTCGGTCGCGATCCCGGTCGTGAACGAGAGCCGCGCGAAACCGCCGGGGGCGATCCTGAGGCGCGTTCTTATGCTGAGGACCGGGTCGAGGACCGCGCCCGTCGTTCCGGAGAGGGCGCGCCCCTCGAGCGCTTCCGGCTGCTCCGGCCCGCGGCCGCGCCCCAGGAAGCGCATCCGGTCGGTCTCCCACTCCACCGGCGCCTGCGGGCGGCCGTCGATGGAGAGGACGTGGAAGGCGAGAAGAGCGGGCTCCTCCGCCGAGCGGGGCCGGCGCCGCGCCAAAAGAGCGGTCGACTCGGCGATCCACTCGGTCTCGACGAAGAGCTTTCCGAAGGCGGGGTGGGCGGCGTCCTCCGCGAGCGTGCCGAGCGCGAGCTCGACGAAGCTCGTGAGCTCGATCTCCCGCGGCCGGTCGCCGAGGTTCGTCAGCGAGACGCGCCGGACCTCGGCGTCGTCCTCGGGCGAGACGGCCACCTCGAGGCGCGTCTCGATCTCGTCGTCGCGGCGGCGGATGACGACCTTCTCCGCGAGGAGCTCGACGTTGTAGTCGAGCGGCTCTTTTCCCACCGGCTGCCAGGCCGCGGACCAGACGGCGCCCGAGTGGACGTCGCGCAGGTAGACGAACTGGCTCCCGGGGTCGCACGTCGGGTCCTCGCGCCAGCGCGTCACCGCGCGGTCGCGCCACAGGCTCGCGCCGCCGCCGGCGTTCGTGACGATCGCGACGTAGGCGCCGTTCGAGAGGATCTGGGCCCGCGGGTACGGGGTGTGCGCGGAGCGATAGCGACGCGGCGGGCGGGCGGGCGCCGGAGCCGTGCGGGTCTCCTCCGGAGGGCGAGGCTGGATGACCGGCGCCTCGCGCGGCACGCGCTCCTGCAGGAGCAGCTCCGTCGCCTTCACGCGGGGATCCGCGTGGAACCGCTCCACCATGGGGTCGTCGAGGAGGACGTTCGCGAGGGCCACGAGCGTCATCCCCTGGTGGTGCGCGAGATACGAGCGGATGACGACCCCGCCCGACGGAGTGAGGGCCGTCTCGGGCTCGGCGTCCTTCCGGGGCGTGTAGTCGATCGCGTCGTAGTAGCCGAGCTCGCCTTCCGCCCCCTCGTCCGCAAGGTGGCCGAAGTTCTTCGCCGCCTCCGCCGGGTCGAGGAGCGCGGCGAGCGCCGTCGCGTACGGGGCGACGACGAGCTCGTCCGCGAGCCCGCGCTTCAGGCCGAGCCCGGGCACCCCGAACGCCTTGTACTGGTAGGCCCCCGCGCGGTCCACCTCGCGGTACGCCGACTCCGAGATCCCCCACGGCACGCCGCGCGACCGCGCGTAGTCGATCTGCCGCTTCACCACCATCCGGCAGGTCTGGTCGAGAAGCGTTCCCGGGTACGTCCGCATCAGGAGCAGCGGCATGAGGTACTCGAACATCGTGGCGCTCCACGAGACGAGCGTGGGGACGCCGTCCACGCTCACGACGAGCCGCCCGAGGTGGAACCAGTGGCTCTGGGGGACGTCTCCCTTCGCGATCGCGAAGAAGCTCGCGAGGCGCGCCTCCGACGCGAGGAGGTCGTAGGAGGCGAAGTCGCGCCGGCCCGGCCCGGCCGCGTCGGGGAGGCGGTAGCCGATGGAGAAGAGCTGCCGCTCGGGGTGGAGGAGAAATCCGAAGCGCATCCCGTCCGCAAATGCGCCGGCGCGGCGCGCGAGGTCGTCGAGGCGCGGCGCGAGCTCCGCGTTCTCACGCGCGAGCCGGCGGCACCCCTCGGCGAGCGCGACGAGCGCCCCGGCGAGGTTGCCGCTGTCGACGGTGGAGACGTACCGCGGCAGGAGCGGGGCGAGAGTCCGGGTGTCGTACCAGTTGAGGAGGTGCCCCTCGTGCCGCTCGAGGCCCTCCATCGTGCCGAGCATCCGCTCGACCCGCTCGAGCATCGCCTCGAGAGAGAGGAATCCGAGGTCGCGCGCGGCGAGCATCGAGAGGAGCCCCATCCCGATGTTCGTCGGCGAGGTCCGGTGCGCCACCCGTGGCTCGGGCATCTCCTGCAGGTTGTCGGGAGGCAGAAAGTTGTCCTCCGGCCCGACGAGCGTGTCGAAGTATTTCCACGTCCGTTCCGCGATCTCCCGGAGCCGTTCGCGGTCCTCGGCCGTGAGCTCCAGCCGCCGCGAGGGCGCGGGGTGGCTGAGCCAGTAGGCGAGGAGCGGCGCCAGCGTCCAGAGGACGAGGAAGGGCAGCGCGAGCGGGAGAGCTGCCGGGCGAAGCGTGGCCACCGCGAGCAGGATCGCCGCGGCGGCGGCCGGGCTCGCCGCCATCTCGACGAAGAAGGCGCGGGCTCCCCCCTCGAGGAGGCCGGCGGTCTTCTTCGCCTGGGCCGCTGCGGTCTCCCAGTCCAGAAGGCGTCGCCCGGTGACGACGAGGCGGACGAGCGTCAGGCCGACCGCGTGAACCGTCTCCCAGGCGTGAAAGGGAAGGAGCGCGAGCGTGAGAAACGCCTGTGCGAGGGACGTGGCGATCTCCTCGAGGACGCCACGGACGTAGACGCGCATGGGCTGGTCGTCGCGGGACCGCCGGGGGAGCCTCAGGAGGGAGTCGGCGAGCGGAAAGCCCGCGACGGCGAGGCCGCCGAGCGTGAAGACCAGCGGGTTGCCGGGGAGAATCGTCCACGCCGCGGCGAAGAGGAGGAGGAGCGCCGGCGCCACGAGGCTTCGCCGGAGGTTGTCGAGAATCTTCCACTGGCTGACGAGCGGCAGCCCGTTCTTCGCGAACCCCCGGCGCGTCGGGACCACGGGAAGAAGCCACGCGAGGATCTGCCAGTCGCCGCGCATCCAGCGATGCTGGCGGCGCGCGTGCGCGAGGACGTTCGACGGGAAGTCGTCCACGAGCTCCACGTCCGAGACGAGGGCCGTCCGCGCGTGGAGCCCTTCGAAGAGATCGTGCGAGAGGAGCGCGTTCTCCGGCACGCGGGCCTCGAGCGACGCGCGGAACGCGTCGACGTCGTAGAGCCCCTTGCCCGTGAAGATCCCTTCCCCGAAGAGGTCCTGGTAGGCGTCGGAGACCGCCGTCGTGTACGGGTCGACGCCCGTGTGCCCCGCGTAGACGCGCGCGAAGAGGGACCCGGCCGCGCTCGCGTGCATCACGGAGACGCGCGGCTGCAGGATGCCGTACCCCTCCACCACGCGGCCGATGGAGCGGTCGAACACCGGGCGGTTCAGCGGGTGCGCGAGGATGCCGATGAGCGTCTGCGCCGCGTTGCGGGGGAGGCGGGTGTCCGTGTCGAGCGTCAGCACGTACGTCACCGACGGCAGGATCGAGACGTTCCCGACCTGCACGGGGAACGCTCCCGCGGCTCCCCCTCGGAGAAGCCGGTTGAACTCCTCGAGTTTCCCGCGCTTGCGCTCCCACCCCATGAAGACCGCTTCTTTGGGATTCCACTTCCGGTCGCGATGGAAGAGGAAGAAGCGGTCGTCCGCGGCCGGGTAACGGCGATTGAGCTCCTCGATTCCCCGGCGCGCCGCCGCGACGATCTCGGCGTCCCCTTCCATTTCCGCGGCGGGCGCGTCTCGCAGGTCGCTCAGGATCGCGAAGTGGATGTTCGGATCGAGGTTCCCGAGCGCCTGCACCTCGAGGTGCGCGATGAGCCGCTCCACGCCGGCGACGCTTCCGAGGAGCGTCGGGACGACCACCATCGTCCGGGCGTTCTCGGGGACGCCCGATGAAAAGTCGAGGCGCACGAGCCGGCGCGGCGCCACGAACGCGTTCACGAGACGCTGGACGATCAGGACGGCGAGCTGGCTGGCCGGGAGGAGCGCGAGGAGACCTGCCGTGAAGGCCATGTCCTCGCGCCCCTGCGCGCGCACGAACTCCATCGCCGCCACGACGCCGAGCGCCGTGAGGAAGCCGATTCCCGAGAGCCAGCCCACGATCGCGTGGCGGAAGGCGAAACGACGGAGCCTCATGAGGCGGCCCGGATGGAACGCGACGTCGATCTCGAGTCCCTGGCGCCCGGGCCCGATCAGGTGATAGCCCACGTGCGCCGCGCGGTTGTCGTTCCCCTTCTGCTCCGCGGCCTGCCGGGCGCTCTCGACGGCGCGGAGCGCGACGCGCACCTGGGCCTCACCCGTAGGATCCGCGAGCTTTTCGACGGCCTGGCGATAGCGGTCGCGGCTGGAGAAGTCCATCCGCGGATGGACGCCCGCCGGGTCGCGCCGGAGCACCTGCTCCACCATGCTGACGCGCTCCACGAACCGGCTCCAGTCGAGCGTCGAGCAGAGCTCCAGGCTCGTGATCGAGTTTCCCGTGGAGGCCTGGTCCGTCGCCTGCCGCTGATGCTCGACGCGCACGGCGTCCTCGGAGGTCGTCCCGCTCCTGGCGAGCACCCCTTCCACCTCGGCGTGCAGCGCCGAAACGCGCGGGTCGGCCTCGTGCATCCGCTGGCGGAGCTGCGTCACGAAGGCGGTGTGGAGCGGCTCCCGCGGAAGAGGGGCGGGCTCTCCCGCCTCCAGCCTCGCGAGAATCTCGTCGGCCTCGCGTCGCGCGTCGCTTCCCGCGATGAGAGCCTCGGCGATCCGCCGGAGGTTCTCGAGGAGCGCGAGCTTCAGCATGCTGGGCCAAGCCCAGAGCTCGCCGATCGTCAGCGGCG
Source organism: Acidobacteriota bacterium (assembly GCA_016716715.1). Taxonomy (NCBI): domain Bacteria; kingdom Pseudomonadati; phylum Acidobacteriota; species Acidobacteriota bacterium. Next base: position 456,592 of record JADJVE010000001.1, read on the forward strand.
CGACGGCCTGGTACGCGAGGACGAACCGCGTCAGGCGCTCCGCGTCGAGGCGTCCGTCGCTGTGGCGGATCAGCGCGAGCGCCATTGCATAGAGGCGCGCCTGGCCGGAGAGCTCGCGGGCCGCGAGCTTAGGGAGCTTCTCGTAGTACGCGAGAGGCAGGTCGTGGCGGACAGCGCGGGCTTCGGACTCGATGAGGTGGAAGTTGTCCAGCAGCCACTCGGCCGCGGGCGGAAGCGGCGCGCCGCGCGCGGCGTCGCCCGCGAGGGACCTGTAGGCCGCGCGGAGAACGCGCAGGTTCTCCGCGAGCCGCGGGAGCACCTCGTGCTTGCCGGCCTTCGGATCCCGCGCGAGGGTGAACGTTCCCGCGAGGCTCTTCGCCCGCTCGTCGAGGCCCTCGAGGCTGAGGAGTTCGCCTCGAATCGGCTCGTCGGTGGGGGGGCGGCTGCGCCGCCGGAATGTTTTCATGGTTGAAGGAGGGGGGCGAACGGGGCCGATCGGGTTGGCCCTCGCCCTGCATCATGCGCCCCCGGCGACGTGAGCCCTGAGACTCCGGGAAAAATGTGTCGCTCCGGATTCCACTACTACAAAAGTTTGCCCGCATTTCCCGCTGATGGCGCGTAAGTGACTGAATCCGAGCGTCTCCTGCCGTGGACCGTGTCTTGCAAAGTGGGTCCGCAGGGGCGCAGGGCTGCGGTCTTCCGCGCCCCTTCAGGAGAAATTGTGGCCCTCAAAAGCACGATCACGACCATCGTTCTGTTCACTCTCGCTCTGACCGCCGTTCCCGCGGCCCGCGCCGCCGATGCGCTCGAGCAGGGGCCGGCGAACTGGTCCGCGCCCTCTTACTTCGCGCCGCCCGCCGCTGCGCATGCCGCGGGAGGCCGCCGGGCGCTCGCGGCGGGGCCGGGCGCCCCGCTCCCGTTCGTGGCCGTCACGCCGTGCCGCCTCGTCGACACGCGCGGCAACGGCGCTCCGCTCACGGGCGGATTTCTTCCGGCCGCGACGGTGCGGACTTACACGCTCGTCGGCGTCTGCGGCATCCCGGCGGACGCGAAGGCGATCTCGCTGAACGCGACCGCGGTGAACCCCGTCGGCCCCGGGTTCCTGACGCTGTACCCCGAGGGCGGCGCGTTCCCGGCGGTCTCGACGCTCAACTTCGTCGCGAACGACGTCGTCGCGAACGCGGCCGTCGTTCCGCTGAGCGCGTCCGGAGCGATCTCGGTGGCATTCGGCGTGTCGGGCGGCGACCTCGTCCTCGATACGAACGGCTACTACTCGCCTCTCGGCGTCGTGAACAGCCTGAACGGCCAGGGTGGGGATCTGACGCTCGTGGCGGGAAGCAACATCACGCTCACGCCGGGCGCGGGCACGCTGTCGATCAGCGCCGCCAGCGGAACGGGGCCGCAGGGCCCCGCAGGTCCGGCCGGACCGACGGGTCCGCAGGGATTGACCGGACCGACGGGCCCGCAGGGCCCGACCGGCGCCACCGGCACCTTCGACACGTCGTGCGTGGTCTCGGCGACGGACTATGCGGCGCTGAGGGATTGTCTTCTCGCGGCCGCGACCATCTTCGACAGCATCCCCTCGCCGACGCCGCCGAACGTGCCGAGTGAAGGCTTCCAGTGCTGCCAGAACTCCGAGGTCGGCGACCAGATCACGCTCGCGGGCACGGCGCGCAAGGCCGTCTCCGCGACGGTGCTCATGTCGAGCTGGTCCCTCCTCTCGAGCTACCCCGGCATGAGCGCCGCGGGCTACACGCACCCGATCACGCTGAACCTCTACTCGGACGCGAGCCACGCGGCGGCCCACACGCCCGACCTCGGGAGCGTCACGCAGAATGTGCTCGTCCCGTGGCGGCCGCCGGCCGATCCGACGTGCGCGGACCCCTCGAAGTGGAAGGCGAGCAACGGGACCTGCTACAGCGGCTACGCGTTCCCGATCGTGTTCACTCTCAGCGGGATCACGCTCCCCAACACGTTCGTCTACGGCGTCGCGTACAACACGAACACGTGGGGCTACGTCCCGATCGGCGCCGCCGGCCCGTACGAGTCTCTGAACGTCGGCCTCAACAGCACGCCTCCCATCGCGGTCGGCACGGACGTCGACGCCGATGCCGTGTGGCGGTCCACAGGCAAGCCGTCGGGGCCGTTCGCCCCGGAGACGAACTGGGCCCCTTACACGCCGGCGGTGAAGTTCAAGGCGACGAACTGAGGCGCTAGGGGCGTCAGCCCTTCCGCGAGCCGAGGAAGCCGGCTGCCGTCAGGGCCAGGCCGAGCAGGACGAGCATCGCGGGTGACAACGCCGGAACGTCGGGCCGGTCGCCGCCGCCGCCGCCCGGCGTGCCGGTCGGCGTCGCCGTTGCGGTGCTCGTCGCGGTTGCGGTGCTCGTCGCGGTGAAGGTCGCGGTGATCGTCGGAGTCGACGGCAGCGTGGACGTCGCGGTGCTCGTTGGCGTCTGAGTCGTCGTCTGTGTCGCCGTCGCCGTGGGCGTGTTCGTGATCGTGGGGCTGACCGGCGGCGTGTTCGTCGGCGTATTCGTCGGTGTGGGCGTAGCGGTGGGCGTGACCGTGGGGGTGACGGTCGGGGTATTTGTGGGCGTGGGAGTGGGCGTCGACGTCTGAGTCGCGCTGCCCGTGATCGTGGGGGTGACGGTCGGGGTAATCGTCGGCGTGGGCGTCGGCGTGGGCGTATTGGTCGGCGTGTTCGTGGGGGTGACCGTCGGCGTGTTCGTCGACGTGGGCGTGTCGGTTGGTGTGTTCGTGGGGGTGACGGTCGGGGTAGTCGTCGGCGTCGGCGTCGGCGTTGGCGTATTTGTCGGCGTGTTCGTGGGCGTGACCGTGGGAGTAATCGTCGGTGTGGGTGTCGGCGTGGGCGTGTCGGTAGGCGTGTTCGTGGGCGTGACCGTCGGGGTCCTCGTCGGCGTCGGAATCGGCGTGGGCGTCGGCGTGTTGGTGGGCGTGTTGGTCGGCGTGTTCGTGGGGGTGACCGTCGGCGTAATCGTCGGCGTGGACGTGCTGGTGGGCGTGTTCGTGGGCGTTGGCGTCGGCGTGTCGGTCGGCGTATTCGACGCCGTGAACGTCTGAGTCGCGGTGAACGTCGGCGTGAAGGTCGGCGTGTCGGTGGGGAGTCGGCGTCGGGGCGAGGATCGCGACGGTGATCGTCTTGCTTCCCGAGACCGCGTCGTCGAAGAGCGGCGCGGTGTGCACGATTCCGGAGTAATCGACGCGGGCCGTGGCCGTGAGAATGCCGCCGGTCACGTTGATCGGGCAGCCGATCGACGTGAACGTGTGGGACGTTTCCGACGGGGACGAGAACCCGGTCGCAACGTGGATGGTGTTCGGGAGGTCCGGCTGTCCGCTCGCATTCGGGCAGAAGAAGTCGATGTTGATCGTGTCCGCGTCGCAGGCGAGGGTCGTCGGCGGATTGCTGCTGACGTTGGACACCGTGATCGTGTACGTCTCGGTCGAGCCGTTCACGACGAAGCCGGTCGGGTTCTGGATCACGATGAGCTTGACGGCCGTTTCGTTGCAACCCGGCGGTGTCTGCGCGTTCGGCACCCTCGACCGGACCTGGACGACACGGCGAGAGACCTCCCGGCTGCCGGCAGCGGAGGGGGCTCGGAAAGACCCGCTCTGCGCGCGCGCCTGGTCCGTGCGTTCGACGAGAAAGAGAAGCAGGCCGGCCGCGACGAGCGCGGCGCCGGCGGACTTCAGAAGGGACGATGACCGTGACGTCCGGGTTCTCGCGCCTGAGCTCACGAGCGCCTCCTGCCGACACACCTCACGAGGCACCCGGGCGCACCGGCGCGACCTCGATCTCGGCGTGTGCACGGAATCTACTGCCGCGATGAACGAAACCTCCTGATGCATCGGCACCATGGCCGTACGGCGGTTCCGGACCTAACCGCGACGCGGCCAGATGTGACTCGTCTCCGGCCCGACCGGCGCCGTCCGTTGATGCAGCTGACTCAGTTGAGGCGCGGGAGCCCACCGTCAGAATCGTTTGAGGGAGTTCGATGACGAAACGCCGGTTCGTCCTTCACGAAGTCGGGCCGCGCGACGGCCTCCAGGTCGAGAAGCGGACGGTTCCCACGGCGACGAAGCGTGCGTGGATCGAGAGGCTCCTCGACTCGGGCGTCGACGTCGTGCAGGCCGGATCGTTCGTCAACCCGGAGAGAGTCCCGCAGATGGCGGACACGGACGAGCTGTTCCGCCAGCTTGCCGCGCGGCCGGCGGGGAAGGGCGTGCTCTCGGGCCTCGTCCTGAACGAAAAGGGCCTCGACCGCGCGCTCCTCTGCGGCGTCCCGCTCGTCTGCCTCGGTGTTTCCGCGAGCGACACGCACAGCCGCAAGAACACCGGGATGGGAACGGAGGAGGCGACGCGCCGGATCGTCGCGACCGCGAAGAAGGCCGTCGAGGCGGGCCGCGCCGTGCAGGTGTCCGTCCAGTCCGCGTTCGGCTGCGGCTTCGAGGGTGCCGTGCCCGAAGAGAGAGTCCTTGCGATCGTGAAGGAATACCTCGCGGCTGGCTTCCGGCGCATCTCCCTCGCGGACACGGCCGGGCACGCGTACCCCGAGCAGGTCGAGAGGCTCTACGGGGCGATCGCCGCGCTGGCGCCCGACGCCGAGCCCGCCTGCCACTTCCACGACACGTACGGGCTCGGCATGGCGAACGTCTGGGCCGCGATGCGCTCGGGCGCCGTGTCGTTCGAGTCCTCGTTCGCCGGGCTCGGGGGCTGCCCGTTCACGAAGGTCGCGGCGGGGAACGTCGCGACCGAGGACCTCGTCGCCGGCTGGCAGCGGTCGGGCCTCCGTCCCGACGTGAACCTCGGCGCGCTGATCGAGGTCGCCCGTTCGGTCTCGGCGTTCTTCGATCGGGAGATGCCCGGGCGCGTCCACAGGACGGGGCCCGTGCCGACGGGTCCGAAGAACGCGGAGGTCCCGGCGTGACGAAGAGAGCGCTCGAGGGAGTCCGCGTCCTGGACCTGACGAACGTCCTGTCCGGCCCGTACGCGACGCTGCACCTTTCGCTCCTCGGCGCCGAGGTGATCAAGATCGAGAACCCGGCGGACGGCGACCTCGCGCGAAAGCTCGGCAACGTCCCGAAGCTCAACAAGGAGCTGATGGGGACGAGCTTCCTCGCGCAGAACGCGAACAAGAAGTCGATCACGCTGAACCTGAAGAAGAAGGAAGCGAAGGAGATCTTCCTCAAGCTCGTCGCGGGGGCCGACGCCGTCGTCGAGAACTTCCGCCCCGGCGTCATGACGCGTCTCGGCGTGGGCTGGGACGCGATGCGCGCCGTAAACCCGCGCCTCGTCTACTGCGCGATCTCGGGCTTCGGGCAGGACGGGCCCGACGCGGACAAGCCCGCGTACGACCAGATCATCCAGGGCCTCTCCGGCACCATGTCCGTGAACGGCGACGAGCGCCTCAACCCGCTCCGCTGCGGCTTCCCCGTCTGCGACACGGTCGGCGGGCTCACGGCGGCGTTCGCGATCATGACGGCCCTCTACCACCGCGAGCGAACGGGCGAGGGGCAGATGATCGACGTCGCGCTCCTCGACGCGGTCATGCCGCTCATGGGCTGGGTCGCGGCGAACCTCCTGATCGGCGGGCAGCAGCCGGTCCTCATGGGGAACGACAACTTCACCGCCGCGCCGAGCGGCGTGTTCCGGACGGGCGACGGGTTCATCAACATCGCGGCGAACAAGCAGGAGCAATGGGAGTCGGTCTGCGACGCTCTCGGCGTTTCTGAACTGAAGACGGACGAGAGGTTCGCCGAGCGCGACACGCGCAAGAAGAACCGCAGGGAGCTGACGCCACTCCTCGAGGCGAAGCTCGCGGGAAAGACGACGAAGGACTGGGTCGCGATCCTGAACGCGAGGGACGTCCCGTCGGGCGAGATCCTCGGGCTCGACGAGGCGCTCCACCAGCCGCAGGTCGTTCACCGAGGGACGCTGCAGACGGTCGACGCGCCCGGCATTGGGCCGATTCCGCTCTTCAACCTCCCGGCGCTCTTCGGCGCGACGCCGGCCGCCGTCGAGGCGCCGCCGCCGCGCCTCGGAGCGCACACGGCCGAGATCCTCGGCCGGCTCGGCTACTCCGACGACGCTCTCACAGAACTCAGGCGAAACGGCGTCATCTGACGCCTCTCGAACGGTGACAATGCAGGAGGGTTCGATGACGAAGACCGGGCTCGCGATTCTCGTGGTCCTTCTCGGCTCCGGAGTCGCACTCGCGGCAAAGCCCGACAGGGCGGGATGCACCGATCACGCGCTCTTCCCGACGCGGATGCCGAACTACCGCATCGGGTCGTGCGAGGTGAAGGAGTTCGACGCGTACACGTTCCGCGTCACCGGCGGGAAGAAGCAGAGGGTCGAGGGGAAGTTCACGTTCATCACGTATGTGGTCGACGACCGCAAGGACGACCAGTCCGGGCTCGCCGTCGTCCGCAACTACGAGAACGCGCTGAAGAAGATCGGGGGCACGGTGCAGGGAACCGACTCCCAGCGATGGGTCACCCTTTCGGCGGTCGTCGACGGAAAGGAAGTCTGGGCCGAGGCCGAGAAAGGGAACTCGGCGATCTGGCTTCGCATCGTCGAGAAGCAGTCCATGGAGCAGCACGTCGTCGCGGACGCGGCGTCCTTCGGGAACGACCTCAAGGCGGCGGGGCACGTCGCCGTCGAGGGAATCTACTTCGACACGGCCAAGTCGGTTCTCAAGCCGGAGTCGACTCCGGCCCTGAAGGAAGTCGCGAAGCTCCTGGCGGCCGATCCGGCGCTGAAGCTCTGGGTCGTCGGGCACACGGACGCGATCGGGGCGGTCGACGGCAACATGAAGCTCTCGCAGGCGCGGGCCGAGGCCGTCGTCGCGGCGCTGACGACCGTGCACGGAGTCGCGGCTGCGCGGCTGAAGGGCTACGGCGTCGGGCCGCTCGCCCCGATCGCCACGAACGACAACGAGGAGGGGCGCGCGAAGAACCGCCGCGTGGAGCTCGTCCGGCAGTAGGGCGCCGCGCAGGGCGCGCGAGCGGCGCGGCAAGCGCGCGCTACACTCAAGTGACCGAAGCGTGATGAGCGACGCAACCCAGGCGCCCGAGCGCCGCATCCGCATGCCCCACACCCTCGTGATCGTGGGGAGCCTCATCGTCTTCGTCCTCGTCCTGTCCTGGCTCGTGCCCTCGGGCACCTACCAGACGATGGAGAAGGCGGGCCGGCAGGTGACGATCCCCGGCACTTACCAGCGCGTCGCGAAGGTCGTCCTCGGCCCGCAGTGGCTCGTCATCGCGCCGATCCGCGGCTTCCTCGACGGCTCGCTCATCATCGCCTTCCTCATCCTGATCGGCGGCGCGTTCAACGTCATCCAGACGACGGGCATCGTCGAGCTCGGCATCCGCAGGATCACGGCGGCGCTCGCGTCGAGGCCGCGCCTCGAGAAGCTGATGGTCCCGGTGCTCATGACGATTTTCTCGCTCGCGGGATCCGTCTTCGGCATGTCCGAGGAGGTCATCCCGTTCATCCTCATCTGCGTCCCGCTCGCCCTCTCGCTCGGGTACGACTCGATCGTCGGCGTCTCGATTCCCTTCCTCGGCGCGGCGGCGGGGTTCGGCGCGGCCTTCTTCAACCCGTTCACGGTCGGCCTCGCGCAGGGGCTGGTCGGGCTGCCGCTCTACTCCGGTCTCGGCTACCGGGTGATCACGTGGTTCGTCTGCACGGGTGTGATCGTCGGGTGGGTGATGGTCTACGCCGCGCGCGTCAAGCGCCGGCCGGAGTCCAGCCCCGTGTACGCGCTGGACCAGGCTCGCGACCGGAGCGCGTTCGACGCGAGCGCGCCGCCCGAGCCCTGGACCTTCCGGCGGATCCTCGTGGTCGTCCTCTTCCTTGCGGGCATGGTCGCGCTCGTGTGGGGAATCCTGCAGGCGCAGTGGTTCATCGAGGAGATCGGCGCGCTGTTTCTTGCGATGGGCCTCCTGATGGGCGCCGTCGCGGGCCTCAAGCCCGACGAGATCGCGACGAGCTTCGTCGCGGGCGCGAAGGACATGGTCAACGTCACGCTGATCATCGCGTGCGGGCGTGCGCTCCTCATCATCGCGCGCGAGGCGAGGGTGCTCGACACGATCCTCTACGCCAGCTCGGGCGTCATCTCCATGCTGCCGACGGTCGTGGCCGCGCAGGTGATGTTCGTCGTCCAGGCGGTCATCAACTTCTTCATCCATTCCGGGACGGCGCAGGCCGCCCTCACGATGCCCATCATGGCGCCGCTCGCCGACCTCGTCGGGCTCACGCGCCAGACGACGGTGTACGCGTACCAGCTCTGCGAGCTCATCAACCCGATCCTGCCGACGTCCGCCGTCACGATGGGCGTCCTCGGGATGGCGAAGATCCCGTGGGAGACGTGGGCGCGCTGGTTCCTGCCGCTGATGCTGACGCTGTGCGCCCTCTCGTTTCTCCTGCTGGTTCCGCCGGTCCTGATGCATTGGGGGCCGTTCTAGATGGTGTCTTTCGCTCGGCTTCTCCTCGCCGCCGCCCTGTCCGCCGGGGAGCCCGGCGTCCTTCCCGAGAACCACCACAAGCTCGAGAAGACGGTCTCCTACGCGCAGATGGAGGCGTTCCTCGGCTCCGTCGACGGCAAGGGCCCGGTTCGCGTATCGGTGGAGGGCCGCACCGCGCAGGGACGCGCCGTGTATCTCGTTCACCTGTCGACCGCGCCGCCGGGCGCGGCGCCCGCATGGAAGGTCCTCTTCTACGCGCAGCAGCACGGCGACGAGATCTCCGGCAAGGACGCGCTTCTCTATCTCATCCGGGAGATCGCGCGGAAGCCGTCGCTCCTGCCGCCGGACGTGGACCTCTGGATCCTGCCGATGATGAATCCCGACGGCGCGGAGGCCGGGACGCGCCGCAACGCCGCCGGCGCGGACCTCAACCGCGACCACATCGCGCTCGAGCAACCGGAGACACAGGCCCTCCACCGCGTCGTCCGCCGCGTGCGGCCCCACGTTGCGGTGGACTCCCACGAGTTCGGCCGCGACCCGAAGGCGTGGCGGGCGAAGGGCTGGCGGAAGTGGCCCGACATCACGATGGACGGGCTGAACAACCCGCTCTTCGATCGCAGCATCGTCGCGGCGGCAAAACGCTGGGTCGACGAGGCGGCCGCCGCCGAAGCGGACGCGGGCCACCCCTTCCTGCGCTACTGGGTGGGCGAGCCGCCGCCGGACGGCGAGCAGCGCCACTCGGCGCCCGACGTCGACAGCGGCCTGAACGCCGTCGGAATGTACGGCGGCCTCTCCTTCATCATCGAGGCGGCCGCGTTCGAGAGCGGCGCGCCCGCCGGAGACCTCGGAAATCGCGTGGACGCGTACCTCGTCCTCTACCGCCGCTTCCTGTCGGGCGGCAGCCGCCGCGCGGAGGACCTCGCCGCGATCACGCGCGCGCGGACGAGGCCTCTTCCCGCGTTCCTTCCGACGAACTATCTCTGGGTGAACCCGGGCGCGAAGGTGACGGAGTTCCCCGTCGTCGAGGCGTCGACGGGCCGCGTCCTCAAGGTCCCGACCGCGAACCTGATGACGGAGATGGCGGTCAAGACGACGGTTCCGACGCCGCTGGGCTACGCGGTCGTCCCCGGGGCCGCCGAGGTGTTCAAGCCCGTGCTCGAGAGGCACGGGATTCCGTTCGAGACTCTCGCCGCGTCGCGCACGGTGAGCGCTGAGACCTCGACGCTGCTCCGCGTCGAGGACACGTTCGACGAGGTCTACAGCCGGTACGCGGGGCGCCAGATCGTCCGCCGCGGCGAGGCGCGGACGGCCGAACTCGGGGCGGGAAGTCTCTGGATCCCGCTCGAGGGCGAGGCCGCCGTGCGGGCCGCGCTCGTCCTCGAGCCGGCTGCGCTCTACGGCCTCTACGAATATCCGCAGTTCCGCGCTCTCGCCGGGAAGGACGGGACGCTCCCGGTCCTGCGCGTCGTCCGTCCCGAGGCCACGATCCCGTGACGCGCAGCTCGGCGGCGCTCGACGCCCTGCTCCTGGAAGAGGTTCCCTCGATCGACCGCGTCGACCTCGTCCTCGTGAGGCTGCCGTTCGTCAGCCCGTTCGCGATCTCGACGGCCGTCTGGACGACGAAGGACGCGCTGCTGCTCCGGCTCGAGTCCGGCGGCGTCACGGGATGGGGCGAGTGCGTCGCCGATCCCGACCCGTTCTACGCGGCCGAGACGACGACGACCGCGCGGCACATCCTCAAGGACTTCCTCCTGCCGCTCGTCGCGCCCGGAATCACGCTCGGCGAGCTCGAGCGACGGATGCGCCACGTGCGCGGGAACGCGATGGCGCGCGCCACGCTGGAGAATGCCGTCCTCGACCTCATTGCGAAGGCAAAGGGCGTCCCGCTCCACGCGCTGCTCGGTGCGCCGCGGAAGAAGATCATGTCCGGCATCAGCATCGGCCTTCAGGAATCGCCCGCCGCGCTCGTCGCGGCCGTTGCGGACGCGGTCGCGAAGAAGTACCACCGCGTCAAGATGAAGATCCAGAAAGGCAAGGACCTCGACTACGTGCGCGCGGTGCGAGAGAGGTTTCCGAGCCTTCCGCTCATGGTGGACGCGAACGGCGACTACCGGCTCGACGACGCGGCGCACCTCGCCGGGCTCGACGCGTTCGGCCTCACGATGATCGAGCAGCCGCTGTCGTACAGCGACATCTATCAGCATGCGCTGTTGCAGAAGTCCCTCAAGACTCCGCTCTGCCTCGACGAGTCGATCCACTCTCTCGACGACGCCGCGGCCGCGATCGCGCTCGGCGGCTGCCGGATCCTCAACCTCAAGCAGGGCCGGGTCGGCGGAATCCTCGAGTCGATGCGCATCCTCGAGCACGCGGCGGCGCGCGAGGTCCCGGTCTGGTCGGGAGGGATGGACGAGACGGGCATCGGGCGCGCGGTCAACATCCACCTGCAGACGCTGGACGGCTTCACGCTGCCGGGGGACACCTCCGAGACGAGCCGCTATTTCCACGAGGACCTCGTCGAGCCAGGCGTCGTCCTCGACGCCGAAGGGTTCATCGACGTGCCGGAAGGGCCGGGCTTCGGCGCGCGCGTCGTCGAGGAACGGCTCGCACATTTGAAGCTGTCGGAAGAGAGAATTCTTTGAAAGTAAGAGGAAGAGAAGATTCTTTGAAGGTGAAGAGAGGGATGAGCGCCGGACGCTGGCGACGTCCGTCCCTTGCGGCCGTCGCCGCGCTTTGCGGCTGCTTCGCCGTTTCGGCCGCGGCGCAGGCACCGCTGTCTTCACCTTCTAAGAGCTCTTCCTCTTCGTCCCCTTCCGCCGACTTCATCCGCGTCTCGACGGTCGAGCCGCTGCCGCCTCCGATCGCGGCGGCCGTTGCGGCGCTTCGCGCTCCGGCGCTCGCCGCGCACGTCGGGTTCCTCGCGTCGCCCGCACTCGAGGGCCGCGGCCTCGCGGCGCGCGGTCTCGACGCCGCCGCCGAATACGCTGCGGCCCACCTCGCGCTCGCCGGGATTCCGCCGCTTTCGGAGAAGACGTACTTCCAGCCGGTGCCGCTGCGCGAGATCACGGCCGGGACCGGCGCGATCGAGGTCGAGCGGCGGCGCGGGGACGACGTCGACCGCCGTGCCTTCCTGTCTGGCGTGGACGCGCTGATCCCGCAAATCCCGGCGCGGAGCTTCACGGGAACCGTCGTCTTCGCAGGCTACGGCATCCGCGAGACGGCGCCGGAACGCGACGACTACCGCGGCCTCGACGTGAAGGGAAAGATCGTCGTCCTCCTCGGCGGCGCGCCCGAAGGCGCCGCCTGGCGGACGCCGGCGCTCGTGGAGCGCTGGGCCGCGGAGAAGGCCGACGACCGGTACACGGCCAAGCGGGAGCTCGCGCAGCGACTCGGCGCGCTCGCGGTCCTCGCGGTCGAGGGCGACGACTGGGCCACGAAGATCCTGCCGAAGAACAAGCCCGACGAGAAGACGTTCTGGCGCCTCGCGGACGACGGGCTCGACGCCGACGGGATCCTCCTCGCCCGGGTCTCGCCGGCCGTGGGCGCGGCGCTGCTCGGCGGACCCGCCGCAGGGGCGCCGCGCGCGCTGCCGGGCGTGACGGTGACGCTCCGGACGAGCGGGAAAGAGCGGACGCTCGTCGCCCGGAACGTCGCCGGAGTCCTCGCGGGCTCGGACCCGAAGCTCGCGGGCGAGGCCATCGTCCTCGGCGCGCACCTCGACCACCTCGGCATCGTGGACGGCACGATTCATCCGGGCGCCGACGACAACGCCTCCGGCGTCGCCGCGCTCCTCGAGATCGCGCGGGCCTTCGCCGCCTCGCGCGAGCGGCCGAAGCGCACGCTCGTCTTCGTCTTCTGGACCGGAGAAGAGGAGGGGAAGTTCGGCTCGGCCCACTGGGTCCGCCACCCGCTCTGGCCGCTCGCGAAGACGGCGGTCTACATGAACCTCGACATGATCGGGCACCCGTGGACGCCCGACGAGATGCAGAAGCTCGTGGCCGACGCGGGGCTCGCGGACGGCGGGCGCTTTCTCGAGGGCCTGAAGCCCGCGGACTTCGCCGAGCCCGGAGTCGCCGACTTCGCGCCCGACCTCGGGCCCGTTCTCGCGCAGGCCGCGCGGGGGATCGGCGTGTCCCTGCACCTCGACCGGACGCCGGGAGTCCACGGCGGGAGCGACTACCGCGACTTCGCGCGCGCGCGCGTCCCGTTCCTGCGTTTCTTCGGGAACTTCTTCAAGGGCTACCACGAGCCCCTCGACACGCCCGCGGAGGTCGACGCGCGCGAGGTCGAGAAGACGGCGCGGCTCGCCCTCGCGACGGCCTGGCTGCTCGCGGACCGCTGAGGGCTAGGGACCGAGCTCCACCTCGCCGTACCAGCCCTTCGAGACGATCTTCGTCCCGTAGGGCGCGGAGAGCCGCTGGAGGAGCTCGATGATCTCCTTACCTCTCTTCGCGTTCGCCAGGCGCGGGACGCCGTACAGGGGCCCCTCGTCGTCGATCGTCACGGGCACGAGCTCGATTCGCCGCAGCTTCTCCTTGTTCATCGTGAGCCGGACCACGACGCTCTCCATGACCTGGCGGGGGTCCCGGCGGTCCTTGAACGAGACGTTCGTCGGGCGCTCGATCTCGGAGTCCCGCTGGTGGACGATGTCGGCGGGGATCCTCTTCGGGGTCCTGTACTGGTAGATGAAATCCCCGAGGCTGTAGAAGATGGGCTTGCCCTTGTAGATCTCGATGCCCCGGAGGACGTGGGGGCCGGTTCCGAGGACGAGATCCGCTCCGGCGTCGACGGCCCGGCGGAACGTGATTTCCTCGTTCTTCGGCGTCGTGTCCTGGATGCCGAAAGCCCGGGAGTGGCTGACGTCGTGAACGTGCAGCGAGACCAGGACGACGTCGTTGTGCCTCTTCGCGAGGACGACGTCGTCCTCCATCGCCTTCACGTCGTCCTCGATCGGGCCCTCGACCGCCTCGACCTTCCCGTCCTCTTTCGCCACGAGAATCACGGCCGGGTTGATCGTGGCAAGGCAGGGCCCCGCGGGGTCGGCGCAGCGGTAGCGGTCGGTCCAGTAACGCATGTACGAGAGGAGCGCGAGACGCGTCTTCTGGCCCTGGATCTTCTTCCGCGCGGGCGCGCGCGCCTCGGCGAGCGTGCGCCCGGCGCCGGCGAACGTGATCCCCGACTGCTCGAGGGCCTTCATGGAGTCCAGGAGACCCGGCGTGCCGAAATCGAGCGCGTGATTGTTGGCAAGGCTCACGAGGTTGATCCCCGTCGCGGCCACTTCCCAGGCGAACTCCCGGCCCACGCGGAAGTTGTAGAACGGCTTCTGCAGCTCGGGGTGCTCGTTGATCGAGAACTCGAGGTTTCCGTACGCGACGTCCGCCTCGTGCAGGAGCCGGAGGAGGTTCCGGTGATCGGGCTCGGGCAGGCCGCTGATCTTCTCGTTGAAGATCATGTCGCCGACGGCCGTCACGATGACGTCGCCCGGCTCTTCCCGGAGGAGCCGGGTGACCCGGTCGTCCCACGGGGCGGCCTCGGGCGCCTGTGCGAAGGCCGCTGCCGATCCGGCGAGGAGAACCGCGAGGAGCGCGGCTCTCACTTGCGCACGCTCCGCGAGTTCAGGTCGAAGACTTCTCCCGGCAGGAGGACGTGGACCTTCAGCCCGTGGACGCCGAGCAGGTCTTTCCCGGCCGCGTCCGGCTGACGGGCGACGACCGCGCCCGCGGCGTCGAAGACCATCACGGAGCTCTTGCCCATCACCTGGAACGTGCGGTCCGGACGCACCCAGATCGCCGACGTCTCGTCCACGCCGACGCCGAGGAGCTCGGGGTGCTCGAGGATCACGGAGAAGAGGCGGTTCTCTCGCTGGCGCTTGACGAAGTGCTGGTCGACGACGACGCCGGGGAAAAAGCCGAGCCCCTCGAGGATCTCGACGCTCTTCGCCCGGATACCGGTGAAGTCGCCTTCGCCCGTGATCATGAGCTTGCTCTGGCAGGCGGTCCCGGCCGAGGTGCCGCCGACGACGGCCCCGCCCACGTAGGCGTCCGCGATCGCCTTGCCGACCGGCGTGTCGAGGAGCGCCTTCGTGATGCGGACCTGGTCGCCGCCTCCGAAGAAGATGCCGCGCGCCTTGCCGGCGAGCTCGGCATAGTCGGTGCGCACGGCGTCCTCGCGCGTCTTGATCCGGAGCGAAACCATCTTCGTGCAGCCGTACTTCTCCCTGAACAGCTTCTCGTAGTAGTCGGCCGCGTCCTCCTCCGACGAGGCCGTCGGGATCGCGACGATCGGCGCGTCCGGCCCGCCGGCGAGCTCGACGAACTTCTTCATCGCGTCGTCCGGCTTTTCGCCGCCGCCGATCAGCACGAGGTTTCCGGTTCGCGCCGGGGGAGGAGCCGCCGCGGGGGCGGGGGCCTGGGCGCAGGCCAGCGAGGCGCAGAGGGACGCGAGGAGAATCGTCAGCGGGAGACGTGCCTTCACGAGACCTCCGAAACAAAACGGGGGCGGCTTTCGGCCGCCCCCGCGATCCGATCGGCTGGAAGAACTAGAAGGTGAACCGCGCGCCGGCCCGGACCTGCCGCGGCTGCTCGATCGTGTAGGGGTCTCCGTAGTTGCTCGCCTTCGTCCAGGTCTGCCTCGACGACCGTGCGTCGTACGTGCCCCAGCGGTTGTAGTTGTCGAGGACCGTGCCCTTGTTCAGGACGTTGAAACACTCGAGCGAGAGCTCCAGCCTGCCGACGCCGGAAAAATTCATGCCCCAGGCGAGGCGCAGGTCGAGAAGATTCCGGTCGTCGAACTGCTCGGAGCCGCGCGAGACGAGCGTGATGTCGCGCCCGACGCTGGAGTTGTAGTTCAGGCCGCGGCTGACGCGCACGTACGGCGTCCAGTACTGGCCGGAGAGGTAGGTGTACTGGCCGCTCGCGACGAACCCGAGCGGCAGGTCCACGGCGCCGGAGAGCTTGAACTCCCATTCGCTGTAGGACAGGGCGATCCGGCCGTCGTAATTCGTGAAACCGTTCTTGTCGCGGTACTCGTTCGCGTAGCCGCTGTTGCTCGCGATGTTCCCGTTCAGGTCCGTCCAGACGATCGAGGAGCGCAGCGACCAGCAGTTTGCATAGCGCTTCTCGAACCGGAGGACGAGCGAATCGTAGTCGCGGTAGCTTCCGTTGTCCGTGGTCAGGACGAACTGCGTCGGGGAGTTCAGGATGTAGATCGGGAGGTCGCCGCCCGTCAGCGGGTTGTTCTTGGCAATGACCGTCGTGTAGTCGTTCGTCGTGTCGACCATGGCCATCATGCTGCGGAACCGGCGGTCGATGAAGTCGAACCCGAGCACGACGTCCTTGCTCATCTGGTGCTCGAGCGTGAAGATCGCCTCGTCGACGTACGGGTGGTTGATCGTGCCCATGGTCGCCGAGATGGACGTCTTCGGGTCGCAGTCCGTGTACCCGTTCGTGCTCGAATCCCAGTAGCAGTCCTGGTCGGGAATCGCCACGTTGCCCGAGACCTCGCGATCGTACATGTACGTGAACATGCCGGAGTGGTACCGGCCCCAGTGCGCCTTGACCGCCGTGCGGGCGTTGCCGAAGACGTCCCAGACGATGCCGATGCGCGGGTCCCAGTTGTCCACCTTGTAGACGGAGGTGTTTCCGTAGCCGGACTGGAACCCTGCGTCGTAGTGGGTGTACCGGATTCCGGCGTTGATCGTGACGCGGTCGAGCCGCATCGAGTCCTGCGCGTAGAAGACGATGCCGGTCTGCTGGCCGTGGAGGTTGTACTCGCCCCAGCCGCGCTCGACGTAGTAGGGACCGCACGCCGGGTTCTTGAAGTACTCGCTGAGCCCTCCGGCGCAATCCCCCGAATAGTCGTAGTACGTGAAGCCGCCGTTGCGCAGCCACTCGTCCGACGCGGTCGCCGTCTCGTAGCTGCCGCCGAACTTGAAGGCGTGCGAGTCTTTCTTGCCGAAGAGGCCGTCTTTGTAGAGGCTCCAGGAACCGTCGAGCATCACGTTGTGGCGATGGTCGAACTGGTGGATGTCCTGGTTGACCCAGGCGTAGCCCGAGTCCTCGTCGATGCGGCCCGGCTTGCTCGTCCCGCCGTAAGGAAGGTAGTCGTCCCGGCCGTCGTAACCCGTGAGCTTGAGGGCCAGGAAGTTGCTGGAGTTGGCGAGGTACTCGGAATTCAGGGCGAACGTCGCGTTCGGGCCGTCCTGCTTGCTGGACGCCTCGGGCAGCGTGTACGCGCTGACGCCCCGCCGCTCCTGGGTCACGGCATCGTATTCGCCCATGGCCGACAGGCGGAGTTTCTCGGTCGGCTGATACGTCAGCTTCCCGAGGAAGCGGGGGATCGTGCGATCCGTGTTGTCGAGCGCACCCACGGGCGTCGTGACCTGCTGCCAGTACTCACCGGAAGCGAAGAACCAGAGCTTGTCCTTCGCGATCGGCCCGCCGATGCTGACGGCCAGGTCCTGGAACTTGAACGTGCCCCCGTTGTCGAAGCCTTCCGGAGCGTTGTTCGAGGTCCACGCTTCGGGCTGGTAGTAGAACTCGACCCCGCCGTGGAACGTGTTGCCACCCGACTTCGTGACGCCGTTGATGATGCCGCCCGTGTAGGCGCCGTACTCGGCGTTCGCGCCGAGCCCGCTCACCTGGATCTCGTCCATCCACTGGATGCTCGGCAGCAGCCAGTAGCCGCCGCCGCCGGAGTCGGCGACGTTCACGCCGTCGATCGTGTAGGCGTTCTGGCGGGACTGCGTGCCGCCGTACGCGAGGATGGCGCTTCCGTTGCCCGTCACGTCCGCGTTCACTCCGGGCGCGGTCTTGATGATGCTGTAGTAGTTGCGCGGCAGGGGCTGCTTCTCGATGAAGTCCTGGCCGAAGTTGTTGGAGACCGCGTTGGACACGACGCTGACGATCGGCGCCTCGGCGGTGACCGTGACCTCCGTCTTGACCGAGTCGAGCCTGAGCTTCAGGTCGACGGCGAGCGCCTGGCCCAGCCCGACGCGGACGCCAGCCTGCTGGGTCTTTTTGAAGCCCGTCAGCGTCGCCTCGAGAAGATAGGTTCCCGGCGGCAGCGAGGGGAAGCGGTAGACGCCGCTGGAGTCGGTCGTCGTCGTCGCCTTCCCGCGCACGAGCGCGTCCGAAGACACCGACACCATGACGCCGGGAACGGCGAGACCCTGGTCATCCCGGACGACGCCCTGCAGGCTGCCGGTGAGGGAGCCCTGGGCGAGGGCCGGTCCCCCGAAGCCGAGCAGCAGGACCAGGAGCAGTCCGGCCGCGATGGAGATCTTCCGTGTCATCACGCTTCCTCCTTCTCGGAGATGAAAAGATACGGATCGCCAGACCCGCGAATCGAGTTCTGTGGACAATCTGCCAGGGCGGGCGGTTTTGCAAGCTTCCGCGTGGCTCATTCTTGGAGCCGTGCTCCGGGCCTCGCCATGATGCAGGCGGCTCACGGGGGGGCGCAGGGCCGAACGCGGAACCGGCAGGCTCCGGCGTCCGTTGCTGGGACATGGGGAACGGGATCGGACCGAGGCTTTACTGCGCGTGGACGATCCTCGCGGTCGGCGGCTCGATCGCGCTGGCCGGGCTCACCGCCGAGAGCGTGACGCGCCTTCTCGTGCTCGGGTTCCTCGGCGTCCAGCTCGCCTTTCGCGAGCACCTCGTGGCGGCGCTGCCGGCTCTCGCGCCGGGAGCCCGGTTCGTCGCGCTGGGCACGCTCCTCGCCGCCGTGGTCGAGGGCTTCCACATGATCTCGACGCCCGTGTTCCTCTCGCTGCGCGTCGGCCCGGGGACTTCTTTCGCGCAAGGATCGAGGTTCTATGCGCTGGACCTCCTCTTCACAGTGCCGGCCTACCTCGTGATCTTCACGGTGATCTGGCTCTTCGTCTCCCGGTACCGGTACGGGACGTGGACGTACGTCGTCGTGATGGGGTTCGCGCAGGCGATCGGCGACGGCGGCCTCTTCTTCTTCGCCAACGCGCCTGCGATGCTCGTCTTCCTCCCGTACCCGATGACGAATTACCACGCCGTCAACGTGCTCCCGTTCCTCGCGGTCCGCGACGGGCTGGAGCCGGGGCGGCCCGCGGGCGCCCGGGCGTGGCTCGTCGTCCCGGCCGTCGTCGGGACCTACCTCGTCTGCGGAGCCCTGATCAGGATCGCGGGCCGGGCGTGCGGGCTGGAGCCGCGATGAGCGGCGTCGCGCGGACGATCAACCGATGGGGCGCCGACCCGACGAAGTAGAACGGGTAGCACGTCACGAGCGTGACCGCGGGGCCGTCGGTTTCGTCGAGCACGGACACGTCGTCCGGGTCGACGATCTTCGTCCATGCCACGGCGTACCGCGTCGTCTCTCGCGGCGTCTCGAGGACGATCTCGTCGCCGACGGCGACGTCCTTGAGAGCGCGGAAGAAGCCATCGCGGTGCGCCGAAAGGGCGACGTTGCCGGGCTCGCCGGGGCGCGCCGTGCCCTCGATCCAGCCGGCGCCGCGGTTGAGCGTCAGGTCGTCCGTGCCCTCGAGGACCGGGACGTCGATCTTCAGGCGCGGCATCCGCAGGAGGGCGAGCGGCGCGCGGCGGTCGGCCTCGAGGCTTTCCTTCCATTCCTTGACGCGCTTGTCCGACCAGAGCGAAACGTCCACCGGCCCCTCCGCGAGCCGGGGAAGGGGCGCGGCGTCCGAGGCGGGAACGGGGCTCGCGGGTGTCGCGGTTGGAGCGAGGGCCCGCTCGGCGGTGCGCTGCTCCTCGAACCGCGCCCGGTCCCGCCGCGACCCGAGGATCGTGTGCAGCCGAGCCGCGGCCCAGATGCCGAGGAGAACGACGCCTACGGCGATGAGGACGGTCCCGAGGCGCTTCACAGCCACAGGAATGCCATCGCAACGATCGCGTAGACGACGAGGAGCTGGGCGCCCTCGAGCCAGTTCGACTCGCCGTCCGCCGCGATCTGGCCCGCGATGAGGACGGAGACGCCGAGGACCGCGACTTCGAACGGGTTGAAGAAGAGCGTCATCTCTTTCCCGAAGAGAAGCGAGACGAAGACGAGGAGCGGCGCGACGAAGAGGGCGATCTGCTGACTCGAGCCGAGCGAGATCGCGAGAGACAGCTCCATCCGGTTCTTCGCAGCGGCCGAGACCGAGACGAGGTGCTCGGCGACGTTGCCGACGAGCGGGATGAGGACGATGCCGAGGAAGACCTCCGAGACGCCCGTGCGCCGCACGACGGGCTCGATGGCGCCGACGAGGAGCTCCGAGAGGACGACCGTCGCGAGGGTCGCACCGACGAGGACGCCCACCGCCTTTCCGAGGCTCCACGCGCCCTCGGGAGCGGACGCTTCGTCGTAGGTCACGCCGACCTCGGGCGCGATCCCGCGCGACGGCGTCGTGAGCGAGAAGACGAGCGAGAGCACGTAAACGAGCATCAGGACGCCCGCGACGCCGAGGGAGAGCCTGTCGAGGAGCGGGTCCGGCGACTCGGAGAGGAGCGGCAGGTGGCGCTGCACCTTGTGGACGACCTCGAAGAGCGTCGGGATCAGGAGCCCGATCACCGAGAGCAGCATCATCGTGGAGGCCGTGCCCGCCGCGCGCGGGTCGAAGCGCTGGAGCCCGTTCTTGAGCCCGCCGACGAGGAGCGACAGGCCGAGGATGAGGAGGAGGTTCCCGAGGATCGAGCCGACGATCGAGGCCTTGACGAGCTCGACCTTCCCGGCCCTGAGCGCGACGACCGTGATGATGAGCTCGGCGGCGTTCCCGAGCGTCGCGTTCAGAAGGCCGCCCACGCGCTCGCCCGTGCGGTGCGCGAGCTGCTCCGTCGCCTCGCCCATGGCGCCCGCGAGCGGGAGGAGGCCGAGGCACGCGAACACGAAAACGAGCGCGGGCGAGTGAAACAGCCACTCGGCGGCGAGCGCGAGCGGGACGAACGCGAGGAAAAGGCGGAGGATCTTCACGCCGCCGGATTCTACGGGTGACGGATGGACAGGACGCCCCGGGACGGCTAAAACGGAGGCGGGAGACGCCCATGCCGCTCGTCGATCTCGATACGATTCCCCAGGTGCCCCTCGACTTCGTGAACGCGGACCATCGCGAGGAAGGGCGACTCCTGAACGCCGTGGCCGACTCGGTGGGCGCGCTCGAGGCGGGGTTGGGCGACGCGGCCGCGGCGCTCGCGAGCCTCGCGGCGCTGCGCGATCACACGGCCGCCCACTTCGGCCGCGAGGACGACGCGATGCGGCGCACCGGCTTTCCGGCGTTCCCGGTCCACCATGCCGAGCACGTGCGGGTCCTCACCGAGCTGGACGACGAGATCCGCCGCTTCCGGGAGACGGGCGACGCCGCGCGCCTCAGGGCATGGGTCCTCGGCGACGTCCCGCAGTGGTTCGTGAACCACATCCAGACGATGGACCTCGTCACGGCCCGCTTCATCGCCGGCCGCGGCTGACCCGCGAAAAGGGGCCGCCCGATGAAGGGCGACCCGTCGCGACCCCGAGAGGCGGCCGCCCCTCCTGAGGGTTAGAATCAGTCGCACAAGAGGCGCAAGATGTCACTGTTCGTCAAGTTCAACTTGATCCTGGTTCTCGTTTTCGCCGTGGCGCTCGTGCCGGCGGCCTACCTCTCGAACCAGCTGCTCCAGACGAACGCCCGCACGCAGATCGTCCAGAACGCGCGGATCATGATGCAGACCGCGCTCGCGACGCGCGGCTACACGAACAAGCAGATCAAGCCGCTCCTCGCGCCGCGCCTCGCGGAGGAGTTCCTCCCGCAGTCCGTCCCGGCGTACTCGGCGACGGAGATCTTCAACAACCTCCGGGAGAGCAACCCCGAGTACACCTACAAGGAAGCGACCCTGAACCCGACGAACCCCCGCGACCGGACGGTCGACTGGGAGGCGGACGTCGTGAACGCGTTCCGCGCGGACCCGAAGCTCACGGAGGTCATCGGCGAACGCGAAGGGCCGCTCGGCCGGTCGCTGCACCTCGCGCGCCCGATCAAGATCACGGACGCCGGCTGTCTCAGCTGCCACACGACGCCCGAGCTCGCGCCCGCCTCGGTCGTGAGGGCGTACGGGACGAGCAACGGCTACGGCTGGAAGCTGAACGAGACGGTGGGTGCGCAGATCGTCACCGTCCCCATGTCCGTGCCCTTCGCGATGGCGACGAAGGCGTTCCACACGCTCCTCGCGACGCTCGTGGGAGTCTTCGTCTTCATTCTCGTGTTCCTGAACATTCTCCTGTGGTTCGTCGTCATCCGGCCGATCCGGACTCTCTCCTCGATGGCGGACCGCATCTCGACCGGAAATCTCGACGTGCCCGAGGTCCGCGTGCGCGGCACCGACGAGGTGGCCGTGCTCGCCGGCTCCTTCAACCGGATGAGGATCAGCCTCTCGAAGGCGCTCAAGATGCTCGAGGACGAATGACGGACGGCCACCTCGCGCCGGGAACGCGTTTCGGGGACTACGAGATCCTCGCCGAACTCGGAGCGGGCGGGATGGGACGCGTCTACCGCGCGAAGGACCTCACGCTCGAGCGCTCGGTCGCGCTCAAGACGCTCGCGCCCCAGTTCGGATCCGACACCGGTTTCGTCCAGCGGTTCCTGAAGGAAGCCCGCGCGGCGGCGCGCCTGAACCACCCGAACATCGTCCAGATCTACGACTTCGGTCAGGTCGGCGAGACGTACTACCTCGCGATGGAGTACGTGGACGGCCATTCGCTCGGCGCGTACCTCCGCCGCGGGCACTTCAGCGAGCGCGACGCGATCCTCGTGATCCGCCACGCCTGCCGCGCGCTCGCCGTCGCGCACGCCGAGGGGCTCGTCCACCGCGACATCAAGCCCGACAACCTCATGCTCACGAGCAAGGGCGAGGTCAAGCTCGTGGACCTCGGGATCGCCAAGCGCGTGGACGAGGACCAGTCCTTGACGCAGACGGGCCAGGCCGTCGGCACGCCGCACTACATCTCGCCGGAGCAGATCCGCGGCACGCGCGACGTGGACGCCCGCGCGGACATCTACTCCCTCGGCGCGACGCTCTACCACCTCGTGACGGGACACACGCCATTCCGCGGGACGTCCGGAGCGCTCGTGATGTCCATGCACCTCGCCCAGCCCCTCGCCGACCCGCGCACGTACGTGGCGGGCCTCTCGGAGGGGCTGTGCCGCGTGATCCGGAAGATGATGGCGAAGGACCGCGGCGAGCGCTACGCCGACGTCGACACGCTCGACCGCGACCTCTACCGTCTGCAGACGGGAGAGGTGCCCGAGGGGGCCGAGCCCGGAGACACGGCGGTCGAGACGATCATCCGCGACGACGTGCGGGCGGCGCCCGGGCGGCCCCGCTCCGGCCCGTCGCCGGCGCATACGCCGACGCACACTCCGGCGCCGCATCCGGCGTTCGACTCCGGCGTCCTGAACCGCGTCGAGGAACTCCTCGCCGCGGACGTCGGCCCGATGGCGCGCGTCCTCGTGCGGCGCGCGGCGAAGACCGCGCCGTCGCTCGAGGCGCTCTGCGGGGAACTGGCCGAGCAGGTCGAGGCCGGATCCGCGCGCGAGGCGTTCCGGTCGAAGTGCCTCCTCGCCGGCCGCGCCGCGACTCCGCCGCCCGCGCCCGCGCCGCCCCGGACGCCTCCGCCCCCGCAAGGCTCCACGGTGCCGCGCACGACGCCGCCGCCGCTCGAGAAGAGGGCGACGCCGGCGCCCTCGCACTCGACGCCCGGCGCCGCGTCCGGCGTGCCGGGAAACACGCTGTACATGACGGACGAGGGCCTGCACGCCCTCGAGGCCGAGCTCGCGAAGCACGTCGGCCCGCTGGCTCGCGTCCTCGTGAAGAAGGCCGTGAAGGGATCGGGCAACATGTCGCACGTGATCACGAAGCTCGAGCTCGAGATCGACTCGGACGACGCCCGCCGCGCCTTCCGCGCGGCGGTCAAGAAGCTGCGCTGACCGCCGGGGCTACTCCATGACCTCGATTCGGGGGTCGACGCTGAGGATCGTGTTTGCCCCGCCTCGAACATGACTCGAGCTCGAAACCGTGCTTGGCGGAACCCCATCCCCGCCCTTGCCCTACTTAGGGGACTTCTTGGGACTTGAAGGCCTTCCGTTCGTCCACGAATCGGTGGCAAACGGCGATCCTTGGGAAACTGGAGCTGGCCATCGCAGGAGACCCACTCCACGTAGTCCTGACTTCTCGCTGATCTAGATCAGCTTGTCCAGGGCGCCGTGGAATTCGCCCTGTTTCGTTTCCTGGATGTAGACCGTTACGACGGTTTTGATGGCGGGAACCAGCCGGGTTGCTGACGTCGCGATCGCGACGGTCGCCTGAGGAGGAGGAGCCTGCAGCCCGCCAGTGTCACGACTGCGGTACCGAGGAGGAGAACGGCCGCGAGGAGGGGAGGGAACCTTTTCGAAGTCTTCATCTCTTATCTCCTGTTGAGGGGGACGGAGCCGTGGGGGAAGGTGCGAGCGACGCGAGCGTCTGGAACGCCGGTTCGCCGCGGAGCGGGGCGAAAACCGGGTCGTGCTGGATCTCGACGAGGCCGTAGCCCTTGGCGACGGCCTTCTGGAGCCACGTCAGCGCTTCGGCCTTCTTCCCGAGGACCATCGCGGCCGCGGCCGCCGTTTCGAGAACCTCGGAGTCCTCGGGGGCGAGCGCGACGCCGCGCCGGATCTCGGACCACGCGCGTTCGGGGGCTCCCGTCATGGCCAGGCACCGGCCGAGAAGGACGACGCTCACGGCGTCGGCCGGATTCACGGCCAGCTCGGCGGTGACGAGCGGGAGCGCCGTCTCGTAGGCCGCGCGGGCGCGCGCGGACTCGTTCGGAATCTGCGAGAGCGCGTCGCCGAGGTAGACGTGCCAGCGGTAGTTCTTCGGCGCGAGGTCGACGGCGCGCTGGAACGAAACGGTCGCCTCGGGGAAGCGGCCCAGGAGATAGTGCGCGACGCCGAGGTTCGAGAACGCCTGCGGCACGGGGCTGATCCGGATCGAATCGTCGAGGGCGGCCCGCGCCTCCTCGAACCGGCCGAGGCGCAGGAGGGCCGCCCCGAGGTTGAAGTGCATGCGGGCGACGTCGGGGTTCAGGGCGATCGCGCGCCGGTAGGTCTCGACCGCCTTCTCGTACCGGCTGCTCAGGAAATAGAGAGTGCCGAGCCGGTTGAATCCGCTCCACGACGTGGGCCGCAGCTCGACGAGCCGGAGGAGCGTGCGCTCGGCGCCCGCGGTGTCCTTGCTCTTCTGGAGAGCCGAGGCGAGGGCGAGGATCGCCGTCACGGAGCTCGGGTCGCGGTCGACGGCTTTTTTCAGGACCGCAATCGCGTCGCCGCTCCGCCCGGTCGCGGTGAGGATTTCGCCCAGCGTCACCTGCGCCTCGGGGAGGTCCGGATCGAGCGCGTTCGCGCGCTGGGTCGCCTGCTGCGCGAGGCCCGCGGTCGCGGCGTCTTTCGTGAGGGCGTAGGCCCGCAGGTACGCGCGGCCGAGCGCGGCCTGCACGAGCGCGGAACCCTCGGCCCCGGGAATCCGGCTGAGGAGCGCGATCGCCTTGTCGACGGAGGCCCGGTCGTCGTAGCGCTCGAGGTACCCGAGCGCGACGACGTAGTCCGTCTGCGGCGCGCCCGCGGGCACGGAGGCCGGCTGCGGCGTCGCGGCCCCCGGTGAGAGTTGCAGCCGCAGCGCGGCGACGAGCTTCCGGGCGAGCTCCTCCTCGAGCCTGAAATGCTCCGCGGACGGCCCCGTCACTTCGCCGGCCGCGATCTGGACGGGGGAGCCCGCGAGCGAGAGCGAGAAGGAGAGCTGGCGCTCCTCTCCCATCTGGCGCACCGCGGGCTGGACGAGGAGGTTGGCGCCGGTGTCGCGCGCCCACTTTGCGGGGTCCGTCTCCTTGAGCATCGCGGGGCCCGACGGCGGCATGATCGCGAGATTCGGGACGCCCTGGAGCTTCACGCCCAGGCTGATCGACACGCCGTCGCACAGCTGGCGTCCGTCCGGGCGCCCGGTGAGGTCGGTGGCGGGGAGGATCGCGAGCAGCTTCGACGCGGGCAGGGCCGAGCCTGCGCGCTCGCGCATGGCCACCCAGAAGAGCGCCGCGCCGACGACGAGCAGGATGGACCCGGCCACGAGGAGCGCGCGGCCGCCCCCGCGGCGCGCGGCGGACGCCGATCGCCCCGAGACGGGGAAGATGGCCGTCGTGCGCGAGCCCGCGGCGGCCTCGAGGAAGCCGCGGGTGTCGCCGATGGTCGCGGGACGGCCGGCGGGGTCCTTCCGGAGCAGCCGCTTCATGAGGTCGCGCAGCGGCGCCGGCGTCGCCGCGGGCAGCGCCGCCCAATCCGGCTCGCGGTCGAGGATCGCGACGAGGATGTCCGACACGCTCTCGCCGTCGAACGCCTTCCTTCCCGCGAGCATCTCGTAGAGGACGCAGCCGAAGGACCAGAGGTCCGAGCGCGCGTCGAGCGCCCGGCCGCGCGCCTGCTCGGGGCTCATGTAGCTGGCCGTCCCGAGGACGACACCCTGGTGCGTCGGGTCGGCCGCGAGAGTCGGCGAGTGGGAGATCTCGGGTGAGGCCGCACCGAGGGCGAACGCCTTCGCGAGGCCGAAGTCCAGGAGCTTGACCTTGCCTTCCGGCGTCACGTTGACGTTCGCGGGCTTGAGGTCGCGGTGGAGGACGCCCTTGGCGTGCGCGGCCTCGAGGGCGTCGGCGATCTGGAGCGCGAAGCGGATCGCCTCGCTGGCGGAGACGGGCGCGCGCACGATGCGCTGCTTGAGCGTCTCGCCGGACACGAGCTCGAGGACGAGGAAGCGGACGCCGTCGATCTCCTCGAAGCTGTAAATCGCCGCGATGTTCGGGTGGTTCAGGCTGGCGAGGACGTGGGCCTCGCGCGTGAAGCGCAGGAGCCGGTCGGTGTCCTGGGCGAAGGCCTCGGGAAGGACCTTGATCGCGACGTCGCGCTGCAGGCGCGTGTCGCGGGCCCTCCACACTTCGCCCATCCCTCCCGCGCCGAGGCGCGACAGAACCTCGAACGGCCCGAGACGGGAACCGGGTTCGAGAGGCATGGTGTCGTGACGATTATCTACAATCCCGGCCTTATGTTGTTACACGGTGCGTCCGCGCCCGCCGCCGCCCTCCTCGCCCTCCTCGCCGCCGGGCCGGGTGCCCCCGCCGAATCGCCCGCGGCAGGCCTCTGGAACGCGTGGCCGGCCGCGCGCGTTTACATGGGCGATCCCTTCGCTCTCAAGTCGGCGATGCTGCGCGCGGAGATCGCGCGCCTCGTCGAGCGCTATCCGGGCGTCGTCCGCGTCGCCGAGGAAGGCGTCTCGTCCGAGGGCCGCCCGATTCCTCTCCTCCTCGTCGGCGACGGGCCGACGACGGTCCTTCTCTGGTCGCAGATGCACGGCGACGAGCCGACGGCCACGTCGGCGCTTCTCGACGTCCTGAACCACATCGGCGCCACGCGCGCCGCGCCCGCGACGAAGGCGCTCCTCTCGAGGCTCACGCTGGCCGTGATCCCGATGCTCAACCCCGACGGCACCGAGCGCACGCGCCGGACGAACGCGCAGGGCATCGACATCAACCGCGACGCGGGCCGCCTCCAGACGCCCGAGGGGCGGTTCCTCAAGTCCGTGCGTGACCGGCTGAATCCGGCGGTCGGCTACAACCTTCACAACCAGGGCCCGAACCAGCTCGCCGGCTCGGCCGGCGCCCAGGCCGCGATCTCGCTTCTCGCCGTGCCGTTCGACGAGGCGTTCACGGAGAACGACGGGCGGCGCACGACGAAGCGGCTCGCGGTCCTCATCCGCGACCTGCTGCAGCCGTGGGCGCCGGGCCGCGTCTCCCGTTACGACATGGAGTACACGGCGCGGGCGTTCGGCGACTCGATGACACGCTGGGGGACGCCGACGCTCCTGATCGAATCGGGCGGGTTCGCGGCCGCCGGGCCCGACGAGGCCGCGGCGCTCGTGCGCCTGAACTTCGTCGCGCTCCTCGCGACGCTCTCGGCCCTCGCGGACGGCACCGTCGCGAAGGTGGACGCGGCGGCGTACGACGCGATCCCGCTGAACGTGCGCGACAGGCTCATGGATGTCGTCGTCCGCAACGCCCTCGTGGTCGGCGGCGGCGGCCTGCCGCCTTACTTCGCCGACGTCGGCTGGAACGTCCCCGCCACGCGGCCGGGATTCACCGGCTCCGCCGTGGGGCGCGGGCGGGGCGGCGCGGTTCTCGAGGTGGGCGACCTCGACTCGTACAAGGGCAAGGCCGAGATCGACGCGACGAACCGCGTCCTCGCCGTTGCGCCGAAGGGCGGCGCCGAGGGCTGGGCGAAGGCGCTCGAGGCGCTGAAGGCGAAGGGTCTCGCGACGCCCGACGGGACGCTCACGCTCACGCTCGACGCGCTCTCGCAGGAGGCGAAGGCGTGGAGCGAGGGCGCGGCCACGCTCGCGCCGGGTTACGGCGGCGACTTCCTGCTGATCGCGCCGTCCGGGGACGGCCGGTTCCGCGTGGAGCGGCGGCTCTCGGTCGCGAGTCCCTAGTCGAACGCGCGGACGACGTCCTCGACGTACTCCGGCCGGCGCATGCCGGCGAGGACGACGTCGACGCCCGGCGTCGCGAGGAGGGCGCGGAGCGTGCGCTGGGCGAGTGAGCCCGCGGCGGGCGCCGCGCCCGCGAACGCCGACGTGACCCACGCCTGCAGCTCGCGGACGCGCGCGCTTTCCCACGCCGCGTCGCGCCCGAGTCCCGCGAGCGCGTCCGGCGGGAGGTTCGCGAAGCGGACGAGCCCGCGGCCGGAGAACGCGTTGAACGGCCGGTTCACGAGGACGCCGAGGCCGGAGGCGCGCGCGACGTCGAGGACGCTCCGGCCGTCCTCCGTGTGGATCGGCTCGCGGGCGCCCGTCTCGATCGGGTTGAACGGGAGCTGCACCGCTGCGAAGCCCGGACCCGCGCCCGCGAGGAGCCGCTCGAGCGAGACCGCATCCGCGCGCTCCCGCGCGACGACGAGCGTGTTCGACGAGACGCCGTACGCCCCGATGCGCCCGGCGGCGATCTCGGATTCCAGGCGGCGGAACGCGCGCGCGGTCCGGTCGTAGAACTCGGCCCGCGCTTCCTCCCGGGGAATGCCCGCGTGGACGGCGTGCGTCAGGAAGTACTCCGGGTTGTGGAGGAGCAGGAGGTCCACGCGCGGCATCGCGAGGCGCGCGAGCGAGGCCGTGAGCTGGTCCTCGAGGAAGTCGGGCGAGATCGCGTGCCAGAGGTCGGGCCCGTATTCGACGACCTCGGTCCACGGCCGGCCCGCGCGAACGCGCCGGCGCGCCTCGTCGAGGTTCCCGCCCTGCAGGTATCCGATCTTCGTGACGACGACGACGTCCTCGCGCCGGACGGCGCCGCGGAGAACGGCGTCCGCGAGGACCTCGCCCACGAGCGTCTCGCTGTGGCCGTCGGCGTAGTTCGTCGACGTGTCGATCAGCGTGACGCCCGCGTCGAGCGCGCCGGCCAGCGCGCGCCGATGGACGCCTTCGCGGTCGTCCACGCGGTAGCACCCGAACCCGGCGCGTGAGACGCGTGGATGCACGCGGCCGAGGGGCGCGTACGCGTCGTTCCCGAGCCGCGGGATCGTCAACGCGGCGCCGCCGCGGGCGCGGCGGCCTTGGCGGGGGTGTGATCGCAGTAACGCGTCCAGATCGTGGCTGAGACGAGTGCGGCGATCGAGAGCGTCACGACGACGACGAGGGCGACGGGCCGCGCCTTGCGGGACGGCGCCACCGAGAGGGACTGCGCGAGGCGCTCGGCGCTCGTCGTGCGGTGCGCTCCGCCGGCCTCGAAGGACGCTTCGACGTCCCCGAAGCGCACCGACGCACCGGAGGAAAGCGGCGCCTCGGAGACGCGCTTCCCTTCGACGAAGATTCCGTTGGCGCTGCCGAGGTCGCGGGCGACCCAGCCGTCGCCGATTCGCTCCACGATCGCGTGCTTGCGCGAGACGGAGCGGCTCTGGAGGACGACGTCGCAGTCGGGATCGCGGCCCACGACGGCGCGCGCCTCGAAGACGATTCGCCGTTCGTTGCCCGCCTCTCGCACGGTCAGGACGCCCGGCATCCTTCTTCCTCCTCGCCCGCCCGGAATCTTATGTCGTCTGCGTCTCCGGCGTTCCAGGCTGCGGCGCGAGGACGAAGGCCACGTCGCCGACGTTCGTCCCCGTCGGCCCCGGACAGAACGCGTCGCCGAGCGCCTCGAAGAACGGTCCGGCGTCGTTGTCGTGGAGCGCATGGCCGGGGTCGAGGCCGAGCGCCTCCGCGCGCGCGAGCGTCGTCCCGTCCGCGAACGCGCCCGCCGCGGAGGCCTCGTAGTCGACGCCGTCCGTTCCGGCGCAGAGGATGGTCGCGCCGGAAATTCCCGCGATCGCGTACGCCGCGGCGAGGGCGAGCTCGCGGTTTCGTCCGCCGCGCCCCGCGCCGCGGACGGTGACGGTCGTCTCGCCTCCGAAGATCGTGAGGAGACGCCGAGCCGCGACGCTGCGCCTGCGCAGGTTGCCGGCGGTCGCGCCGGCGAGCGCGAGGCGCCGGCCGGCCGCGCGCGCCTCGCCCGCGAGGAGGTCGGGCACGACGCGCGTCTCGAGGCCGAGGCGGCTCGCCTCGACGCGCGCCCCGTCGAGAGCGGTCCGGACGTCCGCGAGGAGGACGCTCCAGCGCGGGCCGACGCCCTCGCCGCCCGGGGCGGCAGGGAGGTCGAGGTGAGCGCGGACGGCCTGCGGCACGAGCGGTCCGAGCCGGTACCGCTCGAGGATCGCGCGGGCCTCGGCGGGACGCGGCGGGACGCCGAGCGTCGGCCCGGACGCGACCAGGTGCCAGCCGTCGTCTCCGAGGTCGGAGAGGACGAGCGTCATGACGTCGGCAGCGCCGGCGGCGGCCGCGAGACGGCCGCCCTTGACGCGCGAGAGCGCACCGCGCACGACGTTGAGGTCGGCGATCGGCGCTCCCGCGGCCATGAGGAGCGACGCCGTGCGGGACTTGTCCTCGAGAGAGAGACCCTCGGCCGGCACCGCGAGCAGGCTGGAGCCGCCTCCGGAGAGGAGGACGAGGAGGAGATCGCCCTTGCGCTGCCGCCGGGCGAGCGCGAGGGCGGCCTCGCCGGCGGCGAGGCTGTTCTCGTCCGGGTGCGGGTGGCGCGCGTGGATGACGGCGGCGCCGGGCGGCAGGCCGTCGGTCGCCGAACCGGCGGGCGCGACCACGAGCGCCTCGTCCAGCCGGCGGCCGAGGCTGGCCGCGGCCGCGACCGTCATGGGCACGGCGGCCTTGCCGACGGCGAGGACCGTGACGCGCTCGGGCGCGAAGACGAACTCGCGGCGCGCGGTCGACGACACGGAGCGGACGACGACCGCGTCGCCCCGCCGCCCGAGGGCCTCGGAGACGAGCGCGGCCGGGTCCACGGCGCCGACGGCGGCGCGGTAGAGCCGCGTCAGGATCTCGCGGTCGTCCAAAGCGCACGGAGTCTAGCGAAACCGCCGGGTGCCGGAGGGGTAAACTCGTCTGCAGGAGAACCGCCATGGCACGCTCACGGATGGACGACATTCTCGGATCGGTCAAGGACGCCGGGGACCGCGGCCAGGAGATCGCCTCGCAGGTCGCCGCGCGCGTCGAGGACGTGCTCGACGAGGCGGGCGCCCAGGGCAAGCGCGTCCGCAAGGAGCTCGCTCGCCGCTGGAGGCACGTGGACCGCATCGGACGCGACAACGCCTTCGTGATGGCGTTTGGCGCGCTCGCCGTCGGGGTCCTGATCGGGTACCTCGTCGCCCGCGACGACGACTAGAGGCCCCTGCTAATCTGCCCCCGGGGAGGGAGCGCGCCCATGGGCATGTACATCATCGCGGAGCCCTGCATCGGCGTGAAGGACACCGCGTGCGTCGAGGTCTGCCCCGTGGACTGCATCCACCCGAAGAAGGACGAAGCCGGCCACGCCGAGGCCACGCAGCTCTACATCGACCCGAACACGTGCATTCAGTGCGGAAACTGCGAGCCGGTGTGTCCGCCGAAGGCCATCTTCACGGAGGAGACGATCCCCGAGAAGTGGAAGCATTACCAGCAGATCAACGCCGACCACTACGCCTGATCGGATCCGCGTGCAGCTCTCGCAACGGATCGGCGTCCTGCGCACGGGTTTCACGCGCACGTTCTGGGTCGCGAACGTCCTCGAGCTGTTCGAGCGCTTCGCGTTCTACGGCTCCAAGGCGGTCCTCGCCGTCTACCTGAACCGCACGGTCGGGCTCGGCACGACGGGCAACGACCTCGTCGGGGTTTACGGCCTCCTCGTTTTCGGCCTCCCGATTTTCGCGGGCGTCGTCGTCGACCGCTTCGGCTTCAAGCGGAGCCTCCTCGCGTGCTTCTCGATCTTCTGCGTCGGGTACACGCTCATCGGGCTCGCGGGCATGCCGGCGGGCCAGCCGTTCGTGGATGCGCTCGGGAAGAAGGGCTACGTGGTCCTCGCCCTCGTCGTCACGGCGATCGGGGGCTCGCTCATCAAGCCCTGCATCGTCGGAACCGTCGCGCGGACGACGACCGAGGAGACGAAGTCCCTCGGCTACTCGATCTACTACTCCCTCGTGAACTTCGGCGGGTTCTTCGGGCCGATCCTCGCCGGCGAGGTGCGGACGCGCTTCGGGATCGCGTCGGTCCTCCTCATGTCGGCGGCCGTCTCGGCGGCGCTCGTGCTCGGGACGCTCGCGTTCTACCGGGAGCCCGAGGGGCCGCGCGAGGGACGCACGTTCGCGAAGGTCATCTCGGACGCCGCGACCGTGCTCCGGAACGTGCGCTTCCTTCTCTTCCTCGTGATCTTCTCGGGCTTCTGGATCATGTTCTGGCAGGTCTTCTACGCGCTGCCGTTTTACGTGACGGACATCCTGAAAATCGAGCGTTTCGAGCTTCTCGAGACCGTGGACGCGCTCGGGATCATCTTTCTCTCGGTGCCGGCGACGGCGCTCATGAAGAAGGTGCGGCCGATCCGCGCGATGGCGGGCGGCTTTGCGGTCGCGAGCGCGTCCTGGCTCGTGATCACGCTCACGCAGAGCTGGCAGGGCGTCGTCGTCGCGATGCTCTTCTTTGCGCTCGGCGAGTCCATGCAGGCGCCGCGCTTCTACGAGTACGTCGCGGACCTCGCGCCGGAAGGGCAGACGGGCACTTACATGGGCTTCGCGTTCCTGCCCGTCGCGATCGGCGCGTTCGTCGCGGGGCGCCTCTCGGGCTACCTCATCGAGCACTACCTCAAGGGCCCGAATCCCGGCGGAATGTGGATCCTGCTCTCCGCGATCGGCTTCGGATCGACGGTCGCGATGCTCCTCTACGACCGCTTCATCGCGCCGAAGAAAGCCGCTGCCTGAGGGCGGAGCGCGCGCCTTGTTTACCTTCTTCGCTCTTCTCGTCGCCTTCGCTGCCCTCGGGCTCGCGGCGTGGCTGCGCGAGCGCGTCGTGCGGCTGGAACACGAGGTCGCCGCGCTGCGCGCGCCGGGGGAGGGAGAGGGAAGAGAAGAAAGAATTTCTTTGAAGGTGAATACGGAGGCGGAGCACGCGGCCGCACCGGCCCGCGCGACGGATGCTTCCGCACCGCCGATCGCATTCCCCGCGCCGCCGGTGGCATTCGCCCCACCGCCCTCTACACCTTCTAAGCAAAGCGCCGATGCGGCTGCTTCAGTCGCGCCTGCTGGCTTCGGCGAAGTGTTTCGAGAGGGAGCAAAGACATCCTCTCCGGTCGACTGGGAGAGCTTCGTCGGGATCAAGCTCTTCTCGTGGATCGCCGGGATCTTCCTGACCATCGGCGCGATCCTGTTCCTGCGCTACTCGATCGACCGCGGCTGGCTCACCGAGCCGATCCAGATGGCGATCGGGATCGCCGCCGGATCGGGGCTCCTCGTCCTGTGCGAGCTCCGGGCCGCGCGACGGTACGCCGTCACCGCGAACGCGCTCGACGCCGCGGGCCTCGTGATCCTGTTCTCGACGCTGTTCGCGGCGCACGCGCGCTGGGGGATCCTCGGCTCCGGCGCAACGTTCGTCGCGCTCGCCGCCGTCGCGGCTCTTGCCGTGATCCTCGCGGTCCGTCACGACTCGACGTTCATCGCTCTGCTCGGTCTCCTCGGCGGCTTCGCGACGCCGGTCCTCCTCGGGACGTCGTGGCCCGTCCTTTTCCCGTTTCTCGGCCTCCTCGCCGTCGGCCTCTTCGCCTTCGCCGTTCTCCGGAAGGCGCCTCTCCTCCACACGCTCGCGGGCCTCGCGACGCTGGCGGTGCTCGGTTCCTGGTGCGTGCAGTCGCTGACGCCCGACCTCCTCGTGCCAGCCCTGACGGCCGCGGTCGGCCTCTCGCTCTTCTACCTTTTCGCGCCGGCGCTCGGCGCGCGTCTCGCGCCGCCGGACCCGCTGCCCGCCGGGGCGGCGGGCCTCGGGCTTCTGGGCCACGTGCTCCTCCTCTTCGTCGCCGCGGAGAGGTCGCTCGTCGTCCCGCCGGCCGTTCCCGAGGCGCTCGCGCTCTTCATCCTCACCGCGGCGGCGACGCTCGCGGCGCGCCGCGCGGGGGCCGCGTGGGTGAACGCGGCGGGGCTCGCCCTGGCCGTCCTCGCCGTCGCGCGCTTCACGTTCACCGCGAGCCGCACGCCGTGGCCGCTGGCCGCCCTCGCGGTGGCGGCCGCCCTCGCCCTCTGGAGCGTGGCGGCGTGGGTCTTCGACGGGACGATCGCCTTCGGCCGCGCCGCCGCCGTCGCGCTCGTCGGGGCGCAGGCCGTGGCGATCGCGGTGTCTCTCGTGCCGGGCTCGCCGCCGCTCCGCGCCGTTCTCGCGGCCCACGCCCTCTTCCTCGTCGCGCTCTTCGCGGTGGCCGCGGGGGCTCCCGAGCCGCGCCTCTCCGTCCTTGCCGCGGGCCCCGCGATCCTCGCGCCCCTCGCATGGGGGTTCTGGCGCCGGGACGGTGCGCCGTGGCAGGAGGTCGCCCTCTTCGCGGGCGTCCTCTGGGCGCTCTTCGTGCTCCATCCGCTGGTGCTCGGGCGGCGCGCGGGCCGCGCGCGCGCGCCGTACCTCGCGGCGGTGCTCGCGAGCGCGGGCTTCTTCCCGATCCTGCGCGTCGCGCTCGAGGAGGGCGGTTACCGCCCGGTGATCGGATTTCTTCCGCTCGCGATGGCGCTCGGGATGTCCGCCCTCCTGGGCCGCCTACTCACGCTCGGCATCCCTCCCGAGGAAGACCGCTCGCGCCTCGCGCTCGTGGCGGGCGCGGCGCTCGCGTTCGTGACGGTGGCGATCCCGCTGCAGTTCGAGAAGGAGTGGCTCACGCTCGGCTGGGCGTTCCTCGGCGCCGCGCTCGCGTGGCTCTTCGGGCGGATCGCGCACCGCGGCCTCGTCGTCTGGTCGCTCGCGCTCTTCGCGGCGGCGTTCGTGAGGCTGGCGCTCAATCCCGCCGTCCTCACGTATCACGCGCGCGCGGCGGCGCCGGTCTTCAACTGGTATCTCTGGGTCTACGCGGCGGCGGCGGCGGCGTTCTTCGCCGGAGCGGTCCTCCTCCGGGGCCCGGGCGCCGCGGCGTGGCCGGTCGGCGTCGCCCTCCTGCCCGCGGGCGGGGTCGCCATCCTTTTTGCGCTCCTGAACCTCGAGATCGCGGACTTCTTCGCGGAGGGGCGGCGGATCGTCGTGAACCCGTTCTCGACGACGCTCGCCGAGGGGCTCGCCTACACTCTCGGCTGGGCGCTCTTCGCGATCGCGCTGCTCGTCACGGGGATCGCGAAGAAGAGCCGCGGCGCGCGTGCCGCCGCGCTCGTCCTCCTCGTCGTCACGATCCTCAAATGCTTCCTCTTCGACCTCGCACAGCTCGGCGGCCTCTACCGCGTCGGGTCGTTCGTCGGCCTCGCGGTGTGCCTCGCGCTCGTGGCGCTGCTCCTGCAGCGGTTCGTGCTGCGGCGTTCCGAATCCTGACGGCGTGACCGTCGGTCACGGCTTCGCGGCGAGCACCGGGGGCGCGTAGAGCGGGTCGTTCGTGACGTTGTCGATGACGCTCGCGTAGGCGGCCACGAGGCCACCCGCCGGCGAGATGCGCAGCACGCCGGAGAGGGGACCGTCTCCGAGGCCGCGGCCGTGGAAGAGGTCGTCGATCTGGACGCCTCCCGCGAGCGGGACAGGCGTCTCGAAGACGTCGCGCCTGATCCCGGCCTCGTCGAAGATCTCCACTTTGACGGCCACGGAGCCGGAGCCGGGCGCGGAGGACAGGTCCACGAGCGCGAGATTCGTCCGGAAGCCCGCGCCTCCCGCCGGGAGCAGGATCTCGAGCGACTCGCCGCCCCCCGCGGACTGGAAGCCGTTCAACGCGGGCAGGAGGAGTCCGTACGTTCCGCCGGAGGGCGTGACGGTGTACGTGCGCGACGTGACGCGGATGCCGCCGGAGTCGTCGAGCGCGCCGAACGTCTGGAATCTCAGGCGCGCGACGCCCGAGAGCCCGAAGGCCGCGAAGAGAACGTCGCGGATCGTCTTGGACTCGCGGGGAAGGAGCGGCAGCGTGAGCAGCCGCTCGGTCGTGTTCTCGCTCCAGAGCTTGATCGCGAGCGTGACCGACTGCATCCGCTCGGACGGGTTGTAGAGGAACAGATCCGTCCGGAACTTCGCGCCCTTTGCGCCGTCGGCGTGGACGACCGCCGGGATCGTCCGGGCGACGAGCGAAGGGACGTCCGGAGGGAACCACGTCGGGTCGTTCGTCGCATTGTCGATCACGATCAGTCCGGCGATGGTCTCCCCGCCGCGCGGCGTGAAGAGAAGCGAGCCCGCTCTCCACGCGGGCGCCCCGAGCGCGGCCGCGAGGTCGGAGACCTGGCGCTGGGACGCCGCGGGCGTCGCGATCGCGCCCTCGAGCGGGCCCGGCGCGCCGGAGTCCCCGCTGACGAGCAGGCCGGCGCTCGAGCCGCGGCCGCTCACGTCCGTCGTCACGAGGTTCGAGCGGAACCCGTCGCCGAGGAGGGCGGCCGAGAAGCTGACGGGGAAGTTCGTGCCGAGCGCGGCGAAGACGTCGACGGCCGCGACGCTCATCCCGTAGGTCCCGCCGCCGGCAGCGGGTGTGTACGTACGGCTCGTCGCCTCGATCGACCGCGCGCCTTCCGGAGAGAGGAGGAGCGCGCCCGCTCCGGCGGGGAGGCCGAAGAGAGTCGAGAGGACGTCGGGCACGGTGAGGACGGACGAGGCCGGCAGCACGACCGTCGCATCCGGCGCGGAGGCCGCCGCGTCGGCGTTCGGAAGGAAGCCGACCGTGACGCGCACGGCCTCGGCATCGGGGTTGCGCAGGACGAGATTCGTGCGCCACGCGGCGCCGAACATCCCGGACGCGTGCGCCGCCGCGGGGATCACGAGGCGCTGGCGCAGCGAGCCGCGCACGACGCCCCACTCCTGGACGACGTCTCCGCCTCCGCCTCCGCCGGACGGCCCGGCCACGGGCGGGAAGAACGCGGAATACGACGCGCCGGAATCGAAGAGAAACGGCGCGCCCGTCGCGGCCGCGTCCACGTCGAGGTGGACGAAGCCCTTGTAGTCCGTCTCCTGCAGGAAGAGCTCGTCGTAGGCCGTTGGCGCGGGCGATCCGACCTCCCAGATCGCGAGCGCGGGGTCCTTGAAGATGCGCTGGTCGACCTGCGGGCGCGGGCGGTGGACCTGGACGAGGAGGCGCGTGCCGGAGCTCCCGGCGTGAAGCGCCTCGACCTCGGGCCGCGTGACGTCGCGCCAGGCCTCGACGAGGCCGCCGGCGGGCGTGTGCGACGAGAGAACCGTGGGGCCCGTGCCGCGTTGGATCATCCACGCGCCGGAGAAATCGGCCGTCGGCACGGCGAAGAGCAGGGTGGAGTCCTCCGATGGGGAGTCGGTTGCAATCTCCGTTCGCGTCCCGGCCCCAACCCTCGTGACGGAACGGTGCCAGGGCGGGAAAACGAATCCCACGACATAGGCCTGACCATCGGGTGTTATCCAGCCCTGGCGCCAGTCATTCCCGGGTTCGTTGCTGAGCCAATGGACGCTGCCGTCGGGGTCGACGATGTAGAGGCCCGGGCCGGTCCCCGAGCCCCCTTGTCCCGAGGGCTGCAACGGGGTGCCCGAGAGCAGCGCACGTCGCCCTTCGCGGTCCATGCCGACGAGACGGCTTTCGTACGAGGCGAGCACGCGTCGCCGCGCGACCCCGGCGGCCGAGATGTCCCAGAGCCCCAGATACCAACCGGAGTCGAATTCGTTGAACGCGAGAAGAAAGGGATTCTCACGTGTGCCGATCCGGATGCCGGATCCAATCTCGTTCACGACCGGTCCGCCCGTGTCCACGGACCGGGTCACCCCGGGAAGAGCAGGCAGCGCCAGCGTGGACCACGTCGTGCCGCCGTCCCGGCTGAAGAACGCCCTGAGGCCGGTCGGGTTGTCGCCCGGAGCGAGGCTCGCCCATCCGGTCGCGAAGAGGGTCAGGACTCCGTCCTCCGCCTCGAAGGCAGCCGCGGAGTAGAGGACGGCGGGCGCCCCGCCGGGCGTGACGTCGCGCGGCTCCTCGACGCCCTGCGTGTCGTAGACGACGAGGCGCGCCTGCGGCGTGAAGCAGGAGATGCAGCTTGGTCCGGGCGGGGACATCACGGACACCTGCTCGATCAGGAGCGCGTGCCGATTGGTGCGTTTCTGGACGGCCGGGATCGACTGGCGGCTCGTGATCGGCGCGTACGAGACGACACGGGCCTCGGCGGACAGCCCGAGGAGGAGGGCGGCGGCGGCGAGGGCCGGACGGACGCGTTTCATGGCGACTCCTGGGCTTCGGACGTTCCGGGCTCAACCGGAAGTGCGGCGACGAACCGCGGGCTCACGCCCCGTTCTTCTCAGTACTCCGTCGCCGGGATCATCCGGATGAAGCTGCCGTCGGAGGTCTGCGCGTCGTTCAGGACGCCGTACGCGAGCCACGTGTCGTCGCCGGAAACCCGCCGGACGACGGCGTAGGCCTTCGTGACCGAGGCGGGAACTCCCGCCACGTCGAAGATGCCGGACCACTGCGTCCAGTCGCCGGGGGCGAGGGAGACCGAGACCGCGCTGCCGACGGGCTGCCCGTTGGCGGCGTCCCAGAGCTGGACGGAGAGAGAAAGGGTCGACTCCGACGCGCCCCCGAGGTGCACGACCGCGAGATTCGAGCGAATCGACGCGTCACGCGTGAGGCCCGGGACGAGCGCGGAGGCTCGCGCCCCGCCGCCCTTCGCGGCCGCCGGGTACGCGACGCCGAAAGCGCCGCCCGTCGCCGCGTTCGGGTTCGGCGTGGTCGTGCGGGCGATCGCGACGGTGCGCGGCGCGTCGAGGCTGAAGAGATTGCGGAACTCGACGGCGAGCGTCCCGGCCTGCGCACCCGTCGAGGCGTCGGGCACGACGAGGCCCTTGCTCCTCAGGTACCCGATGATGTCCGGGATCGTCGTCTGCTGCCCGGCGGCGAGGGTGAGCGTCACGAAGGGCACGCCGGTCGAGGATCCGAGAGAGGGCTTGTAGAAGAGATCGACCGGAGTCGGGAACGCGCCGTCGTTCGCGAGCGTGAGCTCCGTCGTGTAGTGAGAGCCGGCGGCGCCGAACACGTCGAGGACGACCGGGACCACGAGCCGCCGCGCCGCGGAGAGGCCGCCCGGGCGGTAGAGCGGGAGGATCGAGCCGTCGGAGGTCTTCGCGTCGTTGACGACGCCGTACGCCGTCCACGCGCCGATGCCGGACGAGCGCGCGATCTTCACGTACCCGTGCGCGGGCTCCGTCATCCCGGCCTGGAGCAGGACGCCGTTGAGCTGCTTCCATTCGCCGGGAGCAAGCGTGACGAGGATCGACGCCCCGGCGGTCGCACCCGACTGGTCGTAGACCTGGACGGAGAGCGTGATCGGGTCCGCGCCGCGCCCCGGAACGTGCGCGAACGCGAGGTTCGAACGAGAGACGCCGCTCACGCTGCGAAGACCGTAGATGGCGCCGGCTTCCTCGGCGGCGTCGAGGTCGGACGGGGCGTCGAGAAAGACGCCGTAGCTTCCCGCGGCGTCGGTCGCGTACGTCCGCGAGAAGGCGTAGAGCGCGTCCGTCCCGGCGTTCGGAAGCCTGGCCGGGTCGATGGACACCGTGAGAGAGCCCGCGACCGGCGGCGGGCCGATCGCGACGCCGCGGTCGCGCAGGAACTGGAGCGCGTCCGCTGCGCGGATCTCGGTGTGGGGCGCGAGCGCCACCGTGGCGCTGCCGCTCCCGGAGCCGGCGAAGTCGGGCGCGGCCGTGAACGCGACGACGGCGTCGAGGTCCGCGTCGGACCGGTTGCCGAGCGTGAGGTCGGACCGGAACCGCGCGCCAGAGGCCCCGGGCACGTCGAGGACGACGGGCACGAGCTTCGCGGAGGAGGACGTGTCGGCGGCGAAGAGGCCGCGGCCCGCGGTGCCCGCCCAGAGCGTCGTCCCGAGGACGCGCACGACGCGCGCGTCGACGCCGAACTCGACGCCCGCGCTCTCGGGCTGCCAGCCGCCGTCCTTCTTGCGGAGGACGCCCGCGGCGCCGCCGGCCGCAAGGGCCATCCCGTTGCCCGTGTCGAGCGACGAAACGAAGGCGGTGTTCGCGCCGAAGTCGTCGCTCCGCCACGATCCGGGGATCGAGCCGCCGAGTGTCGCCGCGGCGATGCCCGTCGCCGGCGCCGCAAAGAGCGTCGCCGCGTCGCCGCCGATGGCCTGCACGAGCGACGGTGCGCCCGGCGCGCCCTGCCACGTCTGCTTGCGCGCGAAGAGGGCCGTGCCCGTCGACGCGTAGAGGGTTCCGTCGACCTCGCGCGCCGCGAGGATCGACTCCGTTCCCGAGAGGCCGCCGTTGTCCGCCGACCACGAGGAGACCACCCAGCGCCACATCCCGGCGCTCGGCGTGCCGCCCGCCACGCTGCCGTCGGCCGCGACGCGCACGAGCGCGGACGGCACGACGCCGGCGGGGAGCCCGGCGACCGCGGGCGCCGTCGACGTGATGGACGCGTTGACGAGGGTGTAAGCCGAGACGTCGCAGTTCGACGCCGCGAGGAACAGCCCGGACGCGGCCGGCGCCTCGGCGCCCGCGCTCCCGACGCCGGCGAGGGACGTCACGTCGCCGCAACCGTTCGCGGAGGCGCTGCCCAGTACGGACGACACGGGCGCCAGGCCCGCGCCGCGCGCGGAGGCGAGCGTGGTCCCCGCGATCGTCGCGACGTCGGAGATCGTGGAGGCCCAGAGCCCCGTTCCCGCCTCCACCCACGACGAACCGGACAGTTGGTAAACGGGCGCTCCTGCGGTTCCCGCGTAGAGGTCCGTCCCCGCGGCCGTGAAACTGAGCGCGCCGGGGGCGAGGATCGTGAAGTTGTCGGGCGCCCAGGAGCCGGATTTCTTCAGGATGCCCGCGTCCGCCGTCGCGGCGCGCAGGACGCCGCCGCCGAACGTGATCGCGCGAACGTCGTGGAAACCGAAACCGGGCTCCGCGACCCAGGCCGCGCCGTTCCACGAGTAGAGCGTCTGGTCCGTGCCGGCCCACAGGACGCCGTTCACGGACGCGAGCGCCTGCACGGTCGCCGTGACGGGCATTCCCGTCGAGAGGAACGTGACTGCGGCGCCGGTGTAACGC
This sequence comes from Acidobacteriota bacterium, assembly GCA_016716715.1. Lineage (NCBI taxonomy): Bacteria > Pseudomonadati > Acidobacteriota > Acidobacteriota bacterium. The sequence goes on from JADJVE010000001.1 coordinate 497,631, forward strand.
GCGACGGTGCCACGGACGCCCGCGACGAGGTCGCCGTTCCAGACGGCGGCCGAAACGACCTTGCCGCCCGGGCTCGCGAGGACGGCCCACGTGTTGCCGGTCTTCTTCGCGACTCCGAGGCCCCCGGCCCAGACGCTCGTCCCGTCCGTTGCGAGCGCGGAGGGCTGCGTCACGGAGACGGGGACCGCTTCCGCGAGCCAGGAATCCACGCACGGTCCGCCGGGAGTCGGTGCACAGGCCACCTGCCGCTGCCACACCTGCGCGCCGTCGGCCGCCCAGACGGAGCTGCCCGACACGAGGGAGAGAACGTTCTGTCCCGCAAGTCCGCCGGGCGTCCACGCGCCCGAGGCCAGCTTCCAGACGCCCCACGGCGTTCCGGCCCAGACGTTCGTGCCGTCCGAGGCGAGCGCGGTCGCGGTCGCCCCCTGGAGCGTCGGAACCTGCTGGAACCTGAGCCCCGCGCGCGCGGGCGACGCCGCGCCGAGGACGGCGAGGCAGGCGAGCGCGACGGCGCGGGACGCGATACGGCGGGCGGGCGGGCGGCGTGTGTCTGTCACTTCGGACAGAATAGCGGTATTCGCTCGGCCGCAGGGTGCGTAACCTTTCGACGCTCCCGCGCGTCTGACCAGGTTGCACGCGCGGGACTCCTGGAGCGGCGTGTTGCGCTGGCAGCGGGGTTGCTCGTCAGTCGGCGTCCGGCCCCTGTAGGGTCAAATCGACGTGGAGGTTCGCTCCGTGAAAACGCCCCTGAAAGCGCTTCGGCCCGGCCGTCTCATCCTCCTGCTTCCCTTCTGCCTCGCGCTTTCCGCTTCCGCGGGCGAGATCCGCGGCCGGCTCCTGGTCTCGGACCGGGGCGACCGCCCCGCGGCGGGCGTGACCGTTTCCGCCGTCGCGTGGGAGACGCCGGGCGAAGAGGCGAAGCGCGAGGCGAAGGCCGGTCCGGCCCCGTCCGCCCCGAAGCCCTTCGCGACGGCGACGACGGGGGCCGACGGCTCCTTCGCGCTCACCGTCGCTGCCGAGGCCGGCAAGGAGAAGCTCTTCCGCGTCCAGGCCGAGGGCGCGGGCGTGGTGCCGATCCTCTTCGAGGACGTCTACGACGCATCCGAGACGGACGACCTCGGCGAGCACCTTCTGTCGCGCGCCGAGAAGATCTCCGGCACCGCGGTGGACGCCTCCGGCGCGCCGCTCGCGGGCGCCGACGTCGTCCTCGAGCCGGGCGGCGGCGGCCCAGGCGACCCGTCGTTCCGGACTCTCGCGCGGAGCGTCGTGACGGGCGCGGACGGTGTCTTCCGCTTCGAGGAGGCGGGCGCCACGGGCAACCGCATCACGGTGACGAAGGACGGGCTCGCACCCGCGCGCGCGTCGGGCCTGCGCGCCGGCGGCCTCGCGAAGCCGATCGCGCTCGCAACCGGGTTCCCGATCGCGGGCGTCGTCCGCGACGCCGCCAAGCGGCCAGTCGCGGGCGCGCTCGTGCGCTTCGAAGGCGTGAAGGCGACGACGCGCTGGATCCTGACGGACGCCGAGGGCGGGTTTGCGATCCGGAATGCGCCGGACGGCCGCGGGTCCCTCGTCGTGGACGCCGGGGACTCCGGGTGGGCCGCGAAGCCGGACGTCAAGCTCCCGCTCCCCGAGGGCCGCACGCTGACCGTCACGCTTGCCGCGCCGTCGGCGCTCACGGGCAAGGTCGTCGAGGAAAAGACGGGCCGGCCCGTCCCGCGCGCGAAGATCCTCCTCAAGGGGAACGCGTTCGCGCGGCTCGTGCGTACGGCGCCCGACGGCACCTACGCGCTGAAGGGCGTGCCGCCCGAGTCGTACCGCCTCTCCGTGGACGAGGCGCGCCACGTGCCGTGGGTCCAGGCCGCGCTCGCCCTCGCGCCCGGCGAGGCGAGGAAGCTCGACGTCGCGCTCACGCTCGGGGCGTCCCTCGCGGGCAAGGTCGTCGACGAGAACGGCGTCCCCGTGGCCGCGGCGCGCGGCACGCTCACGCGCGGAGGCGAGAGCGCGATGGCGGGCCTGCGGCAGATGATCCGCTCGGGCGCCGAGATCGCGGCGTTCCGGACGCGGCCCGACGGGACGTTCACGGCCTCGCGGCTCGCGCCCGGCGACAACCAGCGCCTCTTCGTGAGCCACGCGGAGTTCGAGCGCGCGACGCTGGCGGGCCTGTCCCTCCCGGCTGGCGGGACGAAGGGCGGCGTCACCGTCGTCCTCAAACGCGGCGCGACGATCACCGGCCTCGTGAAGGACGCAAGCGACCAGCCCCTCGCGGACGTGGAAGTCCAGGTCGATCCGTCGATGAACATCCGGAGCGGCGGCGGCGGCGTCATGATGAACTTCGTGCGGCTCGGCGGGCCGAGCGCGCGCCCGAAGACGAAGACCGGCGCGGACGGCGCGTTCGCGATCAAGGGCATCTCGGTCGGCGAGTACGCGCTCGTCCTCAAGAAGCCCGGCTTCGCGACCGAGCGCGTCGACCCCGTCAAGGTCACCGAACAGGGCGCCGAGCCCGTCCTCGTCGCGCTCGGGCCCGGTGCGAGCATCTCGGGCGCGGTGCGCCGCAAGAACGGCGAGGGCGTGGAGGGATTCCTCGTGCGCGCGGGCGCGGCGGCCGGCGGCGGCCGCGGCGGGCGCGGGGGCGGCGGCGGGCCCGGCGGCGGCCCCGGAGCCGGCCTCCTGAACGCGATCGCGGCCGACGGCGCGACCGGCGCGGACGGAGGGTTCTTCATCGACGGCCTCAAAGCGGGGCAGGCTTACGACCTCTCCGCGTTCGGCGGCGGGGGAATGGGGCCGCAGAAACGCGGAGTCGTGGCGCCTGCGGCCGGCGCGGACATCGTCGTCTCGGGCACGGGGCGCATCGCGGGCTTCGCGCGGGACGCAAAGTCGGGCCAGCCGCTCCGGAATTTCTCGGTCTCCTACGAGCCCGACCGTGGCGGCGGGATGGTCATCCGCATGGTCGCGCGCGGGGCCGGCGCACAGACCGGCATCGGGCAGAAACGCGACTTCCAGACGGAGGACGGAGCCTTCACGCTCGAGGACGTGCCCGCGGGGACGTGGACCGTCGTTCTCGACGCGAAGGGTTACCAGACGGCGCGCGTCGCGAGTCTCGCCGTGGACGAGGGCGGGACGAAGGACGGCGTCGAGGTGCGTGCGACGCCGGGCACGGTCCTCAAGGGGCGCGTGTCGGACGGAAAGACCGGGCGCCCGGTCGCGAACGCGACCGTGACCTGGGAGCCGGCGGGCGCCGGCGGAGGCGGCCCGGGCGGGATGTTCGGCCGCGGCGGCCCGCTGGGCCTCGACGGCGGCGACGAGACGACGACGGACGCCGAGGGCGCTTTCACCGTCGAGGGGATCGCGGCCGGACGCTTGAAGGTCACGGCGAAGAGCCCCGACTACGCGGACGGAAGCGAGGTCGCGGACGTCAAGGAGACCGGCGGCACCGTCGAGATCAAGCTCGCCTCGGGCGGCTCGGTGGGAGGCGTCGTGGTCTCGGGCAACCAGCCCGTGCCTGGCGCGACCGTCTCGCTCGCGGGCGCGGGCGAGGCCGGGTTCGGCCGCATCCTTGGCGGCGGACAGACGACGACGAGCGATGCGACCGGCAGGTTCGTCTTCGACCACCTCGTCGCGGGCCGGTACAGCGCGTCGGCGGGCCTGAATGGCAAGTCGAGCAACCTCGGGGAGGTCGTCCTCCAGTCGGGCGACACGCGCAACGACCTCGTCCTCTCGCTCTCGGCCGGCTCGACGATCCAGGGAATCGTGAGCGGCCTCCCGGACGGCTGGAAGAGCCAGACGACGGTGATCGCGAGCGGCGTCGAGTCGTTCTTCGCGACGACGAAGGTCGGCGCGGACGGATCGTTCCGGGTCGAAGGCGTCCCCGCCGGGCCCGTGACGCTGCGCGCGCAAGCGGGCGACGGCATGGGGACGTCGCGCAGCGCGACGAAGCAGGTCACCGCGGCCGACGACGTGCCGCTCCTCCAGACGGAGATCGTCTTCGACATCGGGTTCACGCTCTCGGGCCGCGTGACCCGCGCGAGCCAGCCCCTTGCGAACGCGATGGTCGTCGCGAACCTGCAGGGCGGCGGCGGCCGTCAGGCGACCGCGCGTACGGACGAGTCGGGCGCCTACGCGCTCCAGGGTCTGCAGGAGGGCTCGTACGCGGTCACCGCGTCGGCGGACCCGCTCACGGGAGGCGGGGCGTCGATGGTGCGCCAGACGGTGTCGCTCACGGGCGACCAGAGCCTCGACCTGAACTTCCCGACGGCGAAGGTCGCGGGACTCGTCACGGACTCGGACACGAAGCAGCCGCTCGCCGACGTGACGGTCTCTCTCTCCGCGCCGCCGGCGGCGAACGGCTCCGGCGGCGTCCAGCGGATGACGCAGACGGACTCGACGGGCCGGTTCCAGTTCTCGGACATCGCGCCGCAGGCCTACACGCTCAACTGCTCGAAGCCGGACTACCAGTACGACAAGCGCGCGATCACGGCCGCCGACGACGGCTCGAGCGAGAACCTCGCCGTCGAGCTCGCGCGCGGGCAGGGGATCGAGATCCAGGCGCGCGACGGGCTCGCGGGCGTCCCGATGCGCAGCGTGTCCGTGCGCGTCCTCGACGGGTCGAGGGCGGCGGTCTACGCCGGAACGATCTCGCTCGACTCGAACGGCGCGGGCGAGATCACGTCGCTCAAGCCGGGCGGCTACTCCCTGTTCGTGAACGCGAGCGGCTACGCGACCGTCTACATCGCGAGCGTCTCCGTTCCGTCACGGGCGCTGCCCGTCACGCTCACGCCGGGCGGGTCCGCGGACATCTCCGTCGGGCCGAAGTCGTTCGTGAACGGGATCCTGCGCGGCACGCTTCGGACCGCGGCCGGGATGCCCTATCCGTACACGCTCTTCAATACGGACGGGCGGCTCGCGATCACGGCCGACGCGACCGGGCAGACGGGCTTCCGGCGCCTCACGAACCTCGCGCCGGGCAGCTACGTCCTCGCCCTCGACGGCGGCGGCGGGACGACGTTCACGGTCAACGAAGGGGGGATCACGCCGGTCCAGCTCCCGTAGGGTCCCGGGCCCCGCGGCCGCCCCGTAGAATGGCGGGGCGGAATGAGACTCCGAAGCGCGTTCCTCGCCTGCGTCCTCGCGGCCGGCGTCGCGGCTTCGGCCGCGGCGCAGGACTCGATGCTCGCCGGCGCGAGCCCGTTCGTCTCCGACTCCGGGAAGCTGCGCCTCAAGGTCGAGATCAAGGCCGCGTTCCGGGACTCGCGGGATCTCGCGATCACCGTGCCGAACACGGGGACGCCGTTCCCGATCGTCATGCAGACCGTGGACCCCGGCGCGCACGTCGAGGCCCCGAACCTCGGCCTCACGCTCGAGGCCGACATCACGCCGGACATCTTCGCGCGCGCGGTGGTGAACGTCCTCGACCTCTACAACCGCAACCCGACCTCGAGCGCCGACAAGGTTCTGCTCCGCGAGGCGTTCGTGCGGTTCGGGAAGAAGGTCGAGACGCTGCGCGTCGCCGACGGCACGAGCGTCTACCTCGAGCTCGGGAAGTTCCCGCGCTTCTCCAAGCAGATCGTGCGCCGTCTCGAGAGCTATGGCCTCTGGGGGACGGCGGTGGGGCGCTTCGAGGAGACCGGCGCCGAGGCTGGCGGCTCGTTCGGTCCGCACGTCTACTGGCGCGCGAGCGTCACGGGCGGCACGCCTCTTTTCTTCCGCGACCCGAACGCCCTCGCGGGCGACAACGGGACGCCGGAGCGCACGGTTGGGTCCACGACGCCCGTCGTCTACAACTCCGGCTTCCCGATCCTCTACGACACGCTCGCGCCGGACGTCGGCGGCTCGGGTCAGGTCCAGCTCGGCGGCGGCGCGGGCTTCCGCTGGAACTGGGGTGAGACCCGGCGCAGCGGCATCGACGTCCTCGCGTGGATTTTCCGGCGCGAGCTCGCGGACCGGGTCGGCCTCCACGGGACGTTCTACGGCGCGGACCTCCGGCTCCTCCAGGGCGTCGGCGTCTCGCTCCCGATCGAGGGCAACGAGAAGATCGAGTGGGGCGTGAACGTCGAGGCACGCTTCGGGCCGGTCCACTTCTTCGGGCAGGCGATCAAGCAGGAGATCGCGGGCCTCTGGCGGCAGGGCTACGAGGCGGAGCTCTCGTGGCGCATCCCGCTACCCGGCCTCTTCGCCTCGGGCGACCAGAGCGTCGTGAACTGGGTCGAGCCCGAGGTCCGGATCTCGTACATCGACAACCTCTGGGAGAACCCGGCGGGCTTCGTCGCGCCGTCGGTCGGCTGGAACTGGCGAAAGGTCGACTACGGCGTCCGCGTCGGGATCGTCCGCGGACTCGACCTCACCGTGGAGTACGCCCGTCACGACGCCACGACGCGGCGCGGATTCGTCCACCCCGACGAGTGGCTCGTGACGCTGCGCGCGGCGTTCTGAGAACGCCGCGGGGGGGCGGGCGCCCCCCCGCGGACGCGGGTCAGTGCTTCGTCGCGGCGGCGGCCGGCGACGTGGAGGGCTTGCTGTCGCAGCGCCCGTCGAGGTGGTAGCGGATCGAGAAGGCGTTGTCGCCCTCGTTCGTCTCGGCGACGTTGCCCTCGGCGTCGAGGACGAGCTTGAGGCCATGCGCGCCCGAGTCGAGGTAAGGCTGTGTCACGAGGCTCTTCGCTTCACTCGCGGCGAGCGCGAACGGCCCGTTGATCGCGCGCTCGTTCGCGTCGGAGTAGAGCTTGTTCTTGAAGTTGCCCGTCGCGACGCCGTTCGTCTCCTTCTCGTAGTACTCGACGTTGAAGGCGCACTGTCCGTTGCTCGGCGTCGGGTGCGGGTTGATCGACTCGGCCGCCGTCAGCTTGACCGAGCCGTTCCAGTCGACCCAGTGCTTCTTCGCCGGATCGCTGCCCCAGACGTAGAGGCCCGGACGCGCCGACGTGATGTTCGGCTTCCTGTCGTTCGAGCCGCCGCCGGGCGGGACGCCGACGGGCGCGCACTTGAACGTGTAGTCGACGGCCTTGTGGCCCTCGAAGAGCTTCACGAGGCCCCCCGGACCGTCGAAGAACAGGTTGAACCGCACGCTCTTGATCGTGCAGCCCGCGAAGCCCTGGGCGCACTGGACCGAGAAGCGGGTCCTTCCTTCGCCCTTTCCTTTCTTCGCGATCATGAACGGAACCTCGAGGCCCGTGTGCGCGGGGTTGCCGGGCTCGCCGGCCGTGTAGAAGCCGATGCGGCCGGTGGCCTGCGTCTCGAGGCTGTACGCGAAGACGACCTCGATCGAGTTGCCGGGGCCCATCGGGGTCGCGGGCGGGACGCCGGCGAGCCCCGCCGGGGACGCGGGGGTCATGCTGAGGATCGTCACCGAGTCGGCGGCGAACGCGGGGGCCGCCGACAGGGCGAGGGCGAGGACGAGGAACGCGGGAACGCGGTGGTGTCTCATGTTCTCCCTTTCTGAGACACAACGTGCGCCCGGAACGGGCCTCTGTCGAGGGGGAAGGATGGTCCCGGCGCGAAGAACGGAGGTCCGGGCGCGCCATGCGGCCCCCGCAGGGCCGGCTCGGTGACCCGAATCACCTTCGCAGGAATCCGAACTCTTCAGCCCTGGATGATTCCGCGGCGGAGCGCGAAGCGGATCAGCTCCGTGCGCCCGTGGACGCCGAGCTTCTCCATGACGTGCTCGCGGTGCGACATCGCGGTCTTCACGGCGATGTCGAGGAGCGCCGCGACTTCCTTGTTCGCCTTGCCCTCCGCGACGAGCTTCAGGACCTGCTTCTCGCGGTCCGTGAGCAGGTCGTACGGGTCCTCGCCGGCGCCGGAGCCCGGCGGGGGCGTCACCCACCATCGCGTCGCGCGCGATCGCGGGGTCCAGCACGAGGCCGCCGCGCGCCACGCCGCGGATCGCCGACACGAGCTCGGTGCCCGCGGCCTTCTTGAGGATGTACCCCGCGGCGCCGGCCTTGAGGAAGCGCGACACGTACTCGCGGTCGTCGTACTGCGTCAGGACGAGAACGCGCGTGTGCGGGCTCACCTTGCGGACCTCGAGCGCCGCCTCGAGCCCGCCGAGGCCCGGCATCGCGATGTCCATGAGGACGACGTCCGGGCCGAGCTTCCGGCAGGCCTCGATCGCCTCGAGTCCGTCGGCCGCCTCGCCGACGACCTCGATGTCGTCCGCGGTCTTCAGGAGCGCGCGGAGCCCCTCGCGCAACAGCGCGTGGTCGTCGGCGATCACGACCCTAATGCGCGGCACGGGCAGGCTCCTCCTTCGGGACCGGGACGGTGAACGCGACGTGCGTTCCTTCGCCGGGCGCCGAATCCAGCGTGAGAGTACCCCCCAGGATCTCGATCCGCTCGCGCATGCCGAGGAGGCCCAGGCCCTGCCCGGTCTCCGAGGGCGTCGCGACGTCGGCCGGCGTGAACCCGCGGCCGTCGTCCTCGACGTCCACGGAGAGAGCGCCGTTTTCGAACGACATCTGGATGAGGACCGTCTTCGCGCCCGAGTGGCGCGCGATGTTCGTGAGCGCCTCCTGGACGGCGCGGAAGACGGGGATCTCGACCGTGGCTGGGAGCCGGTCGTCGAGATCCTCGATCTCGAGGCGCGCCGTGATCCCGGCCGGCGTCAGATGCCGGGCGACCCACCAGCGCACGGCCGACACGAGGCCGAGGTCGTCGAGAACGGACGGGCGCAGGTCGAAGATCACGCGGTGGAGGCCGTCGAGCGTGCGAGAGGCGAGGGCGCGCGCGTCCTCGAGCTTCGCGCTCGCCTCCTCCGGAGTGGAGGCGCGGCGGACGGTGTCGAGCCCGACGGCCAGCGCCGCGACGGTCTGGCACGTCTCGTCGTGCAGCTCGCGGGCGATTCGCCGCCGCTCGTCCTCCTGCGCGGAAAGGAGTTTCCGGACGAGATCCGCACGGCGGGCGTCGCGGTCCTTGAGCTCGGCGTAGAGCTTCTGGAGCTCCGCGGTTCGTGCCGCGACGCGGCGCTCCAGGGTCGCGTTCGCCTGCGTGACCTCGTCCATGGAGGCCGCGAGAGCGACGCGCATCGTCTCGAACGCGCGCGCGAGGCGGCCGGTCTCGTCGTCGTGCCCCGCGTCCTCGGGCGGGAGAGGGACAGGCTGCGACAGGTCGCCGGCCGCGAGGCGCTCGGCCGAATCCGTGAGTACGCGCAGCGGACGCCGCACGCTCCGGGCCGCGCCCCATGCGAAGAGGCCCGCGACGACGAGGAAGAGGGGCGTCAGGAACGCGAACCAGCCTTTGAGCGCGACCTCCTCGGCGAAGGCGTCGGGGCGCGGCTGGCGCACGCGCACCCGCCACGCGGTGGACGCGACGGGAGCGGATGCGGCGACGTCGTCCGGCGCCTCGGGGACCGCGGCGCTGGCCGCGAACACGCGGCCGTCCGCGTCCAGGAGCTCGACGGCGAGCGTGTGGTCGTTGCGAAACGTCCTGAGGACGAGGCCGGCGCGCGCCTCCTTGAGGCCCGGCGCCTGGAACGCCGGGTCCGACACGGTCATCTCGACGGCGACGGCCACGGAGCGCGCGAGAGTCTCGCGCTCCTTCAGAAGGCGGCGGCTGGTGTCCTCGAAGCCCCGCCGGACGAGCTCGGCGAGGACCGCGGCCGGGACGAGCAGCCCGACGATCGCGAGAAGGACCGCGCGGCGCTGCAGGCCGCCGCGGTCCCAGCTGCGGCGCGGCAGGGGGGACGCGGCGTCAGCCATCCGCCGGAGCGGGTTTCTCCGGTGCGGGTTCCTGAGTGGCCTTGGCGGCTTCGGCGGTCTTGACGTCCGAACCGTAGAGGCGGTCGTACTCGCGCCGGTGCTCGTGCTTGAGGCGCTCGACGGGGATCTTCCCGGTGAAGATGGCCGGGTCGAACGGGAAGATGCCGGGCGCCAGGTGGGCGTTGTAGATGTGCCACGTGATGACGACGAGGAACGCCATGAGCCCCTCGTTGCTGTGCGCGACCTTCGCCATCGGGATCAGCTCGCCGGGGAGGAAGCGCGCGACGACCATCGGGTAGTAAAGGATGAAGCCCGTCGCGATCATGACGAGGCCGCCGAGGACGAGGCCCCAGTACTCGAACTTCTGGCGGTAGTCGAAGCGGTCGAACTTCGCCTCTTCGTCCGCGAGCCCGAGGTAGTAGCGCAGCTGCTGGACGGCGTCCTTGAAGTCCTGCCGGTCCGGCACGAGCGTCATCTTCATCTTGTGCTGCAGCGTCGAGAGGATCGCGGCCGAGAGGTGGAAGAACGTGAGGGCCGCGAAGAGGAAGCCGGAGACGCGGTGCACGAGACGTGCGCCGTCGAGCCCGCCGAAGATCTTCACGAGGAAGCGCGCCGCGCCCGCCTCGTAGAACTTCTGCGGGAAGCCGGTGAGGGCGAGGAGCACGAACGTCGTCATGACGACGAAGTGCTCGATGCGCTGCTTTTTCGAGAAACGGACGGCGTAGTCGGTCATCGATTCACCATGACGCGCCAGAGGTGCAGGAGGATCTGCAGGACCAGCCCGCCGATCAGGAAGGGGATGAACACCTTGTAGAAGACGCCGACCGCCCAGACGAGCGGCGCGCGCTTCGGGCTCGGCTGGTAGTGCGAGAGCCAGGAGTCCGTGAAGTTCTTCGGGGCGCCCGGGTGGCACTTCGCGCAGGTTTTCTGCAGGTTCGCCTGCAGGACCTGCGAGTTCCCGTCCTTCGCCTTCGTGATGTTGTGCGTCCCGTGGCAGTCGATGCAGAGCGCCGTGATGACGCGCGGGGTCTTGCCTGAGCTCGCGAGCGAGGCGCTCATGCCGTGGAAGTCGTTCAGGTACGTCTGCACGACGTCCGTCGAGAGGCCGTACTTCTTCATGACGGCCTTGTTCGTGTGGCACTTCGCGCACGCGTCGACGAGCTTGAGCTTCCAGGCGGTCGTCGTGGGGTCTGCGATGTCGTGCGCCTTGTGGCAGTCCACGCAGACCGGGACGTCCTGGTTTCCCTGCGCGAGCGCGAGGCCGTGGACGCTCTTGCCGAAGACCTCGGCGATGTCCGAGTGACAGGCGCCGCAGGTGTCCGAGACGCGCGTCTTCGGCGCGTCGGGCTTCGTGATGTCGTGCGCGCCGTGGCAGTCCGTGCAGAAGGGGGCGGCGCCGCCCTTCTGGATGACCGCGTAGTGCACGCCGTCGAGCGCCTTCGTGTAGTTCTCGAAGTGGCAGGACTTGCAGAGGTCCTTGAACGAGGCCGAGAACTCGGCCTTCGTCTTCGCCTTCACCTCGGGGTGCGGGAGCTCGCTCTGGGCGGGGTGGCAGCCCGTGCAGGAGATCTTCGTCCCGTGGACGGATTTCTCGAAGACGGCCTTGTCGACGAAGACGGACTGCTCGGAGCCGTCGGCGAGCTTGAACGACGCGGACTTGTCGCCGTGGCAGGACAGGCAGTTCTCGATCTCTTCCTTTTCCTTCGGGCCCGCGGCCAGCGGCGCGGCGAAGAGGAAGACGAACAAGACGCCGGAAATGAGACCTTTACGGCCGGTGATCACACGAGCCTCCGCTTCGCACGGTGCCCGGCGGGGGAGGGGGGGTCAATGAAGCAAAGTGACTAGCGCGGAATCCGGATAATCTCCGCCCGTGCCGGGGCGGGGAGGTCCGCTCATCCAGACGGTCGCCGCCGCACCCGCGGTGGCGCGTCTCGCCGGGCGGATCGAGGCGGGGGTCCTCGGGACGTCGACGGGAGGGGTGTCCCTGACGGGGGCTCCTCCGGGCCTCTTTCCATTCCTTCTCGAGGCCGTCGGCGGCCCCCTCGGCCTCAAATGGGCCGTCGTGTTCGCCCACGAGCGGGACGCGGCCGCGTTCGCCCGGGACGCGGCGGCCGTCCTCGGCGCCCCGCGCGTCGCCCTCTTCCCGGCCCCCGCGCTCTCGCCGTACCAGGGGATCGCCCCCTCGCTCAAGGTCCGCCGCGACGAGTTCGGGACCCTCCAGCGCCTCGCCTCGGGAGAGGTGTCCGTCCTCGTCGTTCCGGCGCGCGCCCTCCTGCGCGCGCTCCCGCCGCCGGCGGACCTCGCGAAACGCACGCGCCGCGTCGCGGCGGGCGACGACGTGTCGCCCGCGCGCCTCGTCGAGGGGCTTCTCGCCGAGGGCTACTCGCGCGTGGACCTCGTCACGGAGACCGGCGACGTCGCCGTGCGCGGCGGACTCGTCGACGTGTTCCCGCCCGACCGCGACGAGCCCGTGCGGATCGAGTTCGACCTGAACGCCGTCGCCTCGCTGCGCTCGTTCGACCCGGACACGCAGCGCTCCACGGGCGCGCTCGCCGCCGTCGCGTTGCCGCCGATGGCGCTCACACCGGATACGCGCGCGACGCGCGAGGCCGCGCAGCGCGTTCTCGCGGCGTGCCGGACGGCCGACGACGATCCGCCCGTCCCGCGGGACCTCTCGCTCGCGCGGAAGAACGACGGCCTCGAGGAGATCCTGCCGCTTCTCGACGGGCGCGACGCCGCGCACGTCCTCGACCACGCGCCGTCGCACGTCGTGGCCGTCGACGATCCCGACGCCGTCGCCGCCGAGCTGGGCCGCGCGGCGGACGTCCTCTCCCTCGACTACGAGAAGGCGCGGGCCGCCGGCCGCGTCGCGCCCGATCCCGCGCGCCTCGCGGGGGACGCGGACCGCCTCGCCGGGGACGTCGCGCGGCGAACCGTTCTCGCGCTGGCGCCCGCCGTGCCCGCGGGCGAGACCGTCGCGATCGGCGCCGAGTCGGTCCTCTCCTTCGAGGACCGCCTGCCGGACGCGCCGAAGGAAATCGCCCGCGCGCGCGAGGGCGGCCTCGCGGTCGTGCTCTCGGCGGCGTCGAAGGGCGAGCGCGAGCACGTCGAGCGCCTTCTCGCCGAGTACGAGGTCGACCACCAGGGCGCCGACTCCGACCCGACCTCGCCGCTCGCGCCGGGCGCGTGCCGCGTCGTCTCCGGCGGCCCGCGCACGGGCTTCCTGTTCCGTTCCGCGGGCGTTCTCCTCCTCACGGCTTCGGACCTCTTCGGCGAGCCGCGGACCGCGGCCGTGCGGCGCAAGTCGGCGTCGGAGGCGTTCCTCTCGGACCTGCGCGACCTCAACGTCGGCGACGTCGTCGTTCACCGCGACTACGGGCTCGGGCTCTTCGCGGGCCTCGCGCGCATCGACGACGCCGGCGCCGTGCGCGAGATGGTCGACCTGCGGTACGCGGGCGACGCGAAACTTCTCGTCCCGGTCGAGCGGCTCGACCTCATCCAGAAGTACGCCTCCGCGGGCGACGGGCCCTCGCCCGCGCTCGACCGGCTCGGCGGGGCCGGCTGGGAGAAGCGGAAGTCATCCGTCCGAAAGGCCGTCAAGGACATCGCGGACCAGCTCCTGAAGCTCTACGCGCGGCGCGCGGCCGCGCCGGGGCACTCGTTCTCGAAGGACTCGCCGTGGCAGAAGGAGTTCGAGGACGCGTTCGAGTACGTCGAGACGCCGGACCAGGCGGCGGCGATCCGCGACGTGAAGCGCGACATGGAGTCGGACAAGCCGATGGACCGGCTCCTCTGCGGCGACGTCGGCTACGGAAAGACCGAGGTCGGGATGCGCGCGATCTTCAAGTGCGTCCTCGACGGCAAGCAGGCGGCGTTCCTCGCGCCGACGACGATCCTCGCGGACCAGCACTTCCGGACGCTGAAGCGACGCTTCGCCGCGTTCCCCGTCACGCTCGACCTCCTCTCGCGCTTCCGGACGAAGGACGAGCAGAAGGAGGTCCTGAGGCGCCTCGCCGAGGGGACGCTCGACGTCGTCGTCGGGACGCATCGGATCCTCTCGAAGGACGTGGCGTTCAAGGACCTGGGCCTCCTCGTCGTGGACGAGGAGCAGCGCTTCGGCGTCGCGCAGAAGGAGCGGATCAAGGAGTGGCGCGCCTCCGTCGACGTCCTCGCGATGTCCGCGACGCCGATCCCCCGGTCGCTGCACCTCTCGCTCGCGGGCATCCGCGACCTGTCCGTCATCGAGACCCCGCCGAAGGACCGCCTCGCGATCGACACGCACGTCGTCGCCGTGGACGACGCCGTGATCCGCGAGGCGATCCGCGCCGAGGTGGACCGCGGCGGGCAGGTCTACGTCGTCCACAACCGGATCGAATCGCTCGGAATGTGGCGCGAGCGGCTCCAGGCGCTCGTCCCGGACGTGAAGGTCGTGAGCGCCCACGGCCAGATGTCCGAGGGCGAGCTCGAGCGGGCGATGCGCGCGTTCGTGACCCGCGCGGCGGACCTTCTCCTCGCGACGACGATCGTCGAGAATGGGCTCGACATCCCCTCGGCCAACACGATGATCATCGACCGCGCCGACCTCTACGGCCTCTCGCAGCTCTACCAGCTGCGCGGCCGCGTGGGCCGCAGCGACAAGGCCGCGAGCTGCTGGCTCCTCGTCCCGCCCGGGATGCCGCTCTCGGACGACGCGCGACGTCGCCTGCGCGCGATCCAGGAGTTCTCGGACCTCGGAGCGGGCTTCCGGATCGCGGCGAAGGACCTCGAGATCCGCGGCGCGGGGAACGTCCTCGGCGGCGAGCAGTCCGGGCACATCGAGTCGGTCGGCTTCGAGACGTACGTGAACCTCCTCGAGGAGGCGATGGCCGAGATGAAGGGCGAGCCGGTGAGAGAGACGCGCGACGTGACGCTCCAGCTCGGCGTGCCGCTCGCCCTTCCGGCCGCGTGGATTCCGGAGGAAAACCTGCGGATGGCGCTTTACAAGAAGATCGCGGGCGCCGCCGACGAGGCGACGCTCCAACGCGAGGCGTCCGCGGCCGAGGACCGCTACGGAACGGCGCCGCCCGCGTTCCGGGCGCTGCTCGAGCTCGCGCGGCTGCGGCTCCTCGCGCGCGCTCTCGGCGTGAGGGCGCTCCAGCGCCGCGGCGACGAGCTCGCGGCGACGCTCGAGAAGGACCACGCCCTCGACCCCGCGAAGGTCGTCGACCTCCTGAAGGCCGGCGCGCTCGTCGCGGCCGGGCCGGACGCGTTCCGCCTCCCGAAGGCGTTCCTCGGCGCGGAGCCCGACGCGCTCGCCTCGCGCGCCCGCGACGTCCTCGTCTCCCTCGCGCGTGACCGTGGACTCGGTCCGCGTCTCGGGATAGCCTAGGGCGCCAGGGAGGCCAATTCATGAGCAGGATATTGCGGACCGTGGCGGTGTGCGCCTTTGCGGTGCTCGGATTCACGGCGAAGGCCGCCGATGAAGTCCAGCAGTCCGTCGTCGTCATGGCGGAGGCTTACAGCGCCTTCCTCAACAGCGCTCAGGAAGTGCCCACCAACGCGTCGACCGCGACGGGCTACGCCCGGGTGAAACTCAACGAAGCGGCGCTGACGATCGACTGGACGATCGTCTTTACCGGCCTGTCGAGCGCCCAGAACGGGTCGCACATCCACGGACCCGCGGCGATCGGCGCGAACGTGGGCGTCGCGATCAACTTCGGAGTCGTGGGCGGGACTTCGGGCACGATCTCGGGCTCGTCGCCGATCACGCCGACTCAGATCGCGCAGATGCGGTCGCATCTGATGTACGTCAACGTGCATTCGGTGAACTTTCCCAACGGCGAGATCCGGGGCCAGCTCGCGCCCCGCCGGAGCGTGGACTACGACGGCGACGGCGCGACCGACCTCAGCGTGCTGCGTTTCCCTGGCGGCTCGCCCGCACCGATCACGTACTTCAACCAGAACACGACCTCGGGGTTCCAGGCCGCCCTGTGGGGCGACGCGTCCACCGACTTCCCGGCGCCCGGGGACTACGACGGTGACGGGAAGGACGACCTCGCGGTCTACCGGGCCGGCGCGACGGCCGGCGCGCAGAGCACCTTCTGGATCCGGTACAGCAGCGACAACTCCGTCCACCAGTTGCCATGGGGTGTAGGCGGCGACATTGCGGTGTGCCGTGACTATGACGGCGACGGGAAGACCGACGTCGCCATATTTCGCCCGGGCGCGTCGCCCGGCGCGCCCGCGACCTGGTGGATCATGCAGAGTTCGAACGGCGCGGTTCGCGCCGCGCATTGGGGAACCACCGGCGTCAGTGGAACCAGCGGCGACACCCCGGTCCCCGAGGACTGGGACGGCGACGGAAAGGCGGACCTCGCCGTGTACCGGTACGGGGGGCTGTCGCCGAACAACACCTTCCTGATCCAGCGCAGCTCCGACGGCGGCGTTCAGACGCAGCCCTGGGGCAATTTCCAGACGGACTTCATCGCGCCGGGCGACTTCGACGGTGACGGCAAGACGGACTTCGTCGCGGTGCGGACGGGCGCATTGGCCGCGTCGCCTATGACCTGGTGGATCCTCCAGTCCTCAAACGGCGCGGTACGCGTCCAGACGTTCGGCATCTCTTCGGATCTCGTCGTGCAGGGTGACTACGACGGCGATGGCCGCACGGACGTCGCCCTGTACCGTGCCGGCGCAACCGTGGGCGCCAACGGCACGTTCTGGGTCTTCAGGAGCCTGTCCAGTACCGCCACCGCGACGCTCTGGGGCCTGAAGGGCGACTTCCCCGTCGCGTCGTACAACGCGCGCTGACCGGGCGCGGGCGCCGGCAGCCCTCGTCCTGGCCGCCGTAGCGGTCGCCGCGGGCTGCTCGCGCAGCGGACGGCCCGGCGCCCCCGGGCCGTCCGTCGTCGCGACGGTGGGGGACCGCCACGTGTCCCTCGACGAGTTCTTCACGTCGGCGCGCAACGCGGCCGGCGAGGATCCGAAGAACGTCTCGCCGCGCGTCCTCTCGAGCCTCCTCGACCAGTACCTCGACGAGATCCTTCTCGAGCGCGCCGTCGCCTCCGCGCGGCCTCCCGTGACGGGTGCGACGCCGACGGAGCGGCGCCGCGCGTACCTCGCGCGCCGGGCCGGGCTCGACGCGCTCGGCGACGCGGAGCTCCGCAAGGACTACGGCGAGCACCCGGACCGTTACAGGCGTCCCGCGCTCGTGCGGGTCTCGCAGCTCTTCTTTCCGACGCGCGAGGCCGCGGACGCGGCGCTGAAGAAGCTCAAGGACGGCGCGGCGTGGATGGACGTCTCGCGCGGCTCGAGCGCGGCGCCGAACGCGGCGTCCGGAGGCGCCCTCGGCCTCCTCGGCCGGTCCGACCTGCCGCAGGAGTTCGAAAAGGCGATCTGGGGGCTGCCCTCGGGCGGCACGACGGGCATCCTCGCGGCGCCGCACGGCTTCCACATTTTCCGCGTGGAGGAGCGCCTCGACGCCCGGGACATCACGTTCGAGGAAGCCCGCCCGGGCCTCCGCATCTCGCTCGCGGAGGAGCTCAGCGCGAAGGCCGTCGAGGACGCGATCGCCGAGGCCCGCAAGGCGTTTCCGGTGACCGTCCTCGAGGACCACCTGCCGTTCCCGTACGTCGGGACGAACCCGAAAGCGGCCGCGGCCCGGTAGGCGGCCCGGATTTCGCTAGACTCCGGCCCTGTGACGTCAAATCGGCCCTTTTTCAGACCGCTCGGCGCGGCGGCCCTCGCGCTTGCCGCCCTTGCGCAGGCATTTCCCCTCTCCGCCAGCGAGGTCGTGAACCGGATCCTCATCCACGTGAACTCGCGGATCATCACGCAGAGCCAGTTCGACGCCCGGATGGACCAGAGCATCCGCGAGAGCGCCGCCCCCCCGACCCCGGCGCAGCGCGAGACCCTCAAGAAGAGCGTCATGGAGGAGCTCGTCAACGAGGCGCTCCTCGAGGACCGGGCCAAGGAGCTCGACCTCATCACGACGGACCAGGAGATCGAGGATCAGATCAAGCGGCTCAAGGAGCAGAACAACGTCAAGACCGACGAGGAGTTCACCAAGAGCCTCGCGGCGTCGGGCCTGACGATCGACCGCCTGCGCGACCAGCTCCGCCGCTCGCAGACGCTCCAGCGCGTCGTCGGGCGCGAGGTGCAGGCGAAGGTCGACCTCTCGGACGACGCGCTTCGGCTCATCTACGAGCGCGAGAAGGAGACGTGGCGGGTTCCGGAGAAGGCGCACCTCGCCGAGATCCTGATCTCGAAGGGCGACGACCCCGCGGCCGCGGCCCGCCGGGCCAAGGAGGCGTCGGACCTGCTGAAGGGCGGCGCGAAGTTCGAGGCCGTCGTGAAGGAATTTTCCGACGGCGGCACGAAGAGCAAGGGCGGCGACCTGGGAGTCGTCGCGAAGGGCGAGCTCGCGGCCGACATCGACAAGGCCGTCTTCTCGCTCCCCGTCGGCGCCGTGTCCGACCCGATCCAGACGAAGTTCGGCTGGCATCTCGTGAAGGTCATCGAGAAGGCGCCCGTGTCGTACAAGGCGTTCGGCGAGGTGAAAGCCGACCTCCTCAAGCGCGAGCAGGACACCCAGTTCCAGAAAAAGCTCGCGGAGTACCTCGACAAGCTCAAGCGGGACGCCGTCATTCGCGTGAACCCCGAGGCGCAGGCTTACTTCACGCCTCCACCTCCGCCCCCGGGCTTCTCGCAGGCCGCCGGCCCCACCATCTTCGACCAGGCCGCCGGCGTGGCCGGCGTCGGCACGGGCCCGGTCACGAAGGCGTCGCACGACCCCGTCATCGAGATCACGCCGACGGTCGGCTGGCGCTGGGGCGGCACGACGTCGGAGTCCGTGACGTCCTACATCGAGAAGATCGGCGTCCCGAACTCGCTGAGCTGGGGCCTGACGTTCGAGTACGTGATCACGCCGTGGGGCTCTCTCGAGGCGCTCTGGAGCCACCAGAACACGACGCTCACGGCGCAGTTCGCCGCGGGCACCGTCGGGTACGACGACAAGCTCTCCCACCTGAACGTCGACACGTTCCAGATCGGCGGCATGTGGATGTCGGGCGACGCGAGCAACAAGGCCCGCCTCTACTTCGACATTCTCTTCGGCGCCACGGTGCTCACGCCGTCGCCCGAGTTCAACACGATCTGGCGGTTCTCGGCGAGCGTCGGCGGCGGCATCAAGTACTACTTCGCCGACCACTTCGGGCTGCGCGCCGGAGCGCGGTGGATGCCCGTCTACATCAACTCGTCCGCCAGCGGCGGCGGGTACTGCGATCCCATCTACGGCTGCTACGCCTGGTACGGCACGAACTACCTGAACCAGGGCGACGCCTACGGCGGCCTCATCGTGAGGTTCTGAGCCCCGGGCGCTCCCGGCGCCCGGTCAGCCCGCGAGGATCTCGGAGCGCCAGCGCGAGAGGCCGGCTTCCGCCTGGAGAAGCTCCGGCGTGAGCCGCCCGTGCGCGCGCTTGACACGCGCCGCCGCGGTGAGCGCCGCGCGCGACCCGAGGACGCCGGGGTCGAGGCCGAGCGCCACGGCCTTCGCGTCGCGGGCCTTCTTGAGAGCGTCCACCTCCCGCTCGAGCGCGGGGTCGGTCTCGGCCCGCTCGCCGCGCCGGGGTTTCGGCCAGTCGGCGGGAGCCACGGCGGCGGCGGCCTCGATCGCGCCCTTCAACGCCCCGGCGAACGGTCCGGGGAGGGGACGTTGCCCGGGGAAGAGCCGCGCGAGATCGCGCTCGCCCTTGGCCGCGAGCGCAGCGGCCGCGAGGAGCCTCTCGTTCGTGAGGACGCGGAAGGGCGGCCGGTCGAGGGCGCGGGCGCGCGCCTCGCGGACCTCCCAGAACGCGCGTACGAAGGCGCGCTCCTTGTCCGACACGCCGTTCGAGCCCTTGATCCGCCAGTCGTTCTCCGTGTCGGCGGCGCGCCCTTCGGGGAACGCGGTCTCGGCGAGGCGCTTGCACTCCTCCGCGTGCCACGCGAGGCGGCCCTTCGCCTCGAGGTCGGCCGTGAGCGAGGCGACGAGCGCGGGCAGGTGGACGACGTCGGCCGCCGCGTACGCGGCCATCGACGGCGAGAGCGGCCGCTCGCTCCAGTCCGCGCGCTGGTGCGCCTTGTCGAGCGAGACACCGACGCGCGCGGCGAGGAGCGCGGCGAGGCCGATCTCCTTCTCGCCGACGAGCTGCGCCGCGATCATCGTGTCGAACAGCGACGACGCGCGGAAGCCGTAGCCGCGGAAGAGGAGGCGGAGGTCGTAGTCGGCCCCGTGCAGGAGGAGCGGGCGCGCCGCGAGCCGCGCGAAGAGCGGCGCGAGGTCGACGCCGGCGAGCGGGTCCGCGAGGAACGCGTCCACGCCGAGGCCGACCTGCACGAGGCACACCTTCTCGTAGTAGTGGTGGAAGGAATCGGCCTCCGTATCGAGCGCGACGGGCGCGCCGGGAGCCGCGTCGAGGCGGGCGAGGAGCCCGGCGAGAGGCGCCTCGGACGCGACGAAGAGCGGCGCGGGAGCGGGAGGCGGGAGGGGATCGGGGGTCGGCGCCGTCACGGGCGGCGAGGGTACCACCGCCGTGCGGTCGAACGCCGGGACGCAACCTGCTTGGGCGACGGGATTTCCCTTGACGCCCCCGGCGGGACCGCCGGATACTCGCTGGTGGAAAAAAGTGGTCAGTGGTGGTGAATGGTGGGCCCTTGGGGCCTGCCACCGCCTCCGCCGTCGCTTTTCACGAGAGGGATTATGGACCGCCTCCGGGGCAGCGCCGAGACGACCGTGGACGAGAAGGGCCGCTTCAAGGTCCCGGCCGTCTTCCGCGAGCCGGTCGAGGACACGTTCGGCCCGGAGTTCTTCCTGACGTCGATCTCGGGCGCCGACGTCCTGATCTTCCCGATGCCGGTCTGGAATGCGCTCGAGGAAAAGCTGGCCGCGATGCCGGCGATCCACCGCGCGAAGGCGAAATTCCAGGAACGCTTCAACACGTTCGGACAGACGGTGAGGATGGACACGCAGGGCCGCCTCCTCGTGCCGTCGCTCCTGCGCGAGGTATCGGGCCTCTCGGGCGACGCGCTCGTCCTGGGGCAGACCGACCATCTCCGCCTCGTCGACCGCGCCCGCCATCTCAAGACGCTCAAGACGGCCACGATCACTGATGAGGACTACGACGAACTCGCACGCCATCTCGTCTGACGGTCCGACATGGAAGGAGAACGCGCGGGTCACGTCCCCGTCCTCCTCCGTGAGGTCGTCGACGCTCTCCGGCCGGAGGGCGGCGGCGTGTTCGTCGACGCGACACTCGGCCTGGGCGGACACGCGGAGGGCCTGCTCGAGGCGTCGCCCCTCGTGCGGATCGTGGGGATCGACCGCGATCCCGAGGCGCTCGCCATCGCGAAAGAGCGCCTCGCGCGCTTCGGGGACCGCCTCGTCACCGTCCAGGGCCGGCACGAGGACGTCGCCGCGCATCTCGACGCGCTCGGGATCGACCGGGTGGCCGGCGTCCTCGCGGACCTCGGCGTGTCGTCGATGCAGATCGACCGCGCCGAGCGGGGGTTCTCGTTCATGAAGGACGGACCGCTCGACATGCGAATGGGACCGGACGGCCCGACGGCCGCGGACCTCGTCGCGACCGCCTCGAAAGACGAACTGACGCGGATTTTCCGCGAATGGGGGGAAGAGCGCATGGCCGGACCGATCGCGCGACGGGTCGTGGAAGCGCGGGAGAAGGCTCCCATCCGGACCACCGGCGAGATGCGGGGCCTCGTCCTCCGGGCGCTCGGCCCGCGCCGGGAAAAGCACAAGGACCCCGCGACGCGCGTCTTCCAGGCCCTCCGCATCGCCACGAACCGCGAGCTCGTCGAGCTCGAGCGCTTCCTCGACGACGCGATCGCGCGCCTCGCGCTCGGCGCGCGGCTCTCGGTCCTGTCGTACCACTCGCTCGAGGACCGCATCGTCAAGCACGCCTTCCAGCGCCACACGGCCGGCTGCACGTGCCCGCCGTCGTTCCCCGTGTGCGTCTGTTCGCGCCGCCGCGTGATGGCGCTCGTCACGAAGAAGGCCATCCGCCCCACGCTCGCCGAGCTCGGTGAGAACCCGCGCGCCCGCTCGGCGCGCCTCCGCGTCCTCGAGCGCGTCGCCGAGGAGACCGGTCCTCTGACGCCGCCGCGTTAGGGATTTCCCATGGCCTACGCGGTCCGTCGCCCCGTCGAAAACGTCTACCTGGTCCGGGAGCGCGACCGCCACCGGTCGCGCGAGCTCTTCGGATTCGCGCTCGCCGCCGTGCCGCCCGTCATCGTGCTGTTCGTCGCGATCTGGGCGAACGTCAAGACGGTCGAGCTCGGCTACCAGATCGCCAAGGTCGCCAAGAGACGGGAGGCGCTTCTCGAGACGAAGCGCAAGCTCGAGATGGACCGCGCCCAGGCGGCCGCGCTCTCGCGGGTCGAGGACGTCTCCAGGCGGACGCTCGGACTCGTGCCCCCGACGCTCGACCAGGTCGTGCTCGTGAAGGACGCGGCGCTCGCTCCGGCGCCTCCGCCCGCGCGGCCGCCCGCCGCGCGCCGGGAGGCGCCCTGAACGCCCCGCGCCGCCACGATCCCTCGCGCCGCGCCTGGGTCCTCCTCGGATTCGTGGGGCTGTGGATCCTCGGACTCCTCGTGCGCCTCGTGGACCTGCAGGTCGTGCGCCAGCACGAGTTCGCCCGCCGGGCGAAGAAGCAGCAGGAGCGCGTCACCGAGCTCGCGCCGCGCCGCGGCACGATCGAGGACGCGGACGGCAAGCCCCTCGCCGTGAACGCCCGCGCGGACTCGGTCTTCGCGACCCCGTCGGACGTCGAGGACCCGGTGGCCGAGGCCGCGCTCCTCGCCTCGATCTTCAAGCTGACGCCGCCGCTGGCGAAGGACCTCGAGAGGAAGCTCGCCTCGGACAAGGAGTTCGTGTGGGTCTGGCGGCGCGCGTCGAACGTCGACGCGGACCGCGTGCGCAAGCTCGTGGCCGAAAAGCGGCTGCCGGGCGTCTCGCTCGTCCCCGAGTCGGTGCGCCGTTACCCCGAGGGGCCGCTCGCCGCGGCCGTCCTCGGCTACGTCGGGACGGAGGACCACGGCCTCGGCGGCCTCGAGTTCCGGTACGACTCGGAGGTGCGCGGCCGGCCCGTCACGGTGACGCTCCTGAAGGACGCGGCGCGGCGTTCCTATGCGGCGCGCACGCGCGCCGGCGGCGAGGCTCCCGCCGAAGGCATCGAGGGAGCGTCCCTCCGCCTCACGCTGCGCTCCGCGATCCAGCACGCAGCCGAGCGCGAGCTCGCGCGCGTCGCGGCCGAGCTCCATCCGAAGAGCGCCTCCGCGATCGTCCTCGACCCCGCGACGGGCGCCGTTCTCGCGCTCGCGTCGTGGCCGCCGTTCGACCCGAACCGGTTCGGGGACTCCGACGCCGAGGCGCGCAAGTGCCGCCCGCTCACGGACGCGTACGAGCCCGGGTCGACGTTCAAGATCGTCGCGGCGGGCGCGGCGCTCGACGGCGGGACCATCGGCCTCGACGACCCGGTCGACTGCGGCGGCGGGACGCTCACGATCGGCTCGACGACCATTCACGAGCACGGCGGCAAGGGCTGGAGCGCGCTCACGATCGGCGACATCCTCGCGCACTCCTCGAACATCGGGATCGCGCACGTGGCGCTCGGCCTCGGGCGCGGGCCGTTCTACAAGGCGATGCGCAGCTTCGGGTTCGGCCAGAAGACGGGCATCGAGCTCGAGGGCGAAACGGCGGGCCTCCTCAAGGAGACGGCGCAGTGGAGCGCGCTCTCCCTTCCGACGATGGCGTTCGGGCAGGAGATCGGCGTCACCGTCCTCCAGATGTCCCGCGCGTACGCCGCGATCGCGAACGGCGGCGTCCTGCCGACGCTGCACGTCGTCGACGGCGTGAAACGGAGCGGATCCGCGGAGTTCCGGAGCATTCCGCGCCCCGAGCCGCCCCGCATTCTCAGCGAGGCCACGGCACGCCAGATGCGACGGCTCCTCGCGAGGGTCGTCGAGATGGGAACGGGAAAAGCAGCCGCCATTCCAGGTTACGCCGCCGCCGGCAAGACGGGAACCGCCCAGAAGGCGATCCCCGGCGCGGGCTACTCGAAGGAAAAGTACGTCGCGTCGTTCATCGGCTTCGTGCCGGCGGACGCGCCGCGCGTCGTCATCGCGGTCGTCGTGGACGAGCCGCGCGGGAAGACGTACGGCGGCGACGTCGCGGCGCCCGTCTTCTCGCAGATCGGCGCCGAGGTCATGCGCGTCCTCAGGGTGGCGCCGCAGCGTCCGGACGGCGCTCGCTCGCCCATCCTCACCGCGGATCTCTCGGCCGGCGCCGCGAACGCCTCCATGGGCGCGCAGCTCGCGGCCGCGGGCGTCGTCCCCGCCGCGAACCGCAGCGGGCACGACATTGACGAGGACGCCGTGCCGGATCTCTCGGGCAAGAGCGCACGCGACGCGGTGCGTGCGCTCGCCCTGCGCGGCGTCGCGGCGCGGCTCCAGGGCTCGGGCTTCGTCGTCTCGCAGGACCCTCCGGCGGGCGCCCCGATCTCCCGCGGCACGACGTGCGCGCTCGTCCTCGCGCCGGCCGGGAGCCGGGCGGCCGAGGGAGGGATGCCGTGAGGCTCTCCGCGCTCGCCGCCGAGGTCCCGCACACGGCCGGGGGCGCCGGGGACCCGGACGTCACGTCCATCACGCACGACTCGCGCGCCGCGCAGCCGGGGACGCTCTTCGCCGCGTTCCCGGGCCTGAAGGTGGACGGCCGCCGGTTCGTCGCCGACGCCGTCGCGCGCGGCGCCGTTGCGGCGCTCGGACTCGCGCCCGCGCCGGAGAGCCTCGCCGTGCCGTATCTCGCCGTCGAGAACCCGCGGCGGGCGGCGGGCCTCATGGCCGCGCTCCTCGCGGGCCGGCCGGCGGCGCGTCTCGTGACGGCGGGCGTCACCGGCACGAGCGGGAAGACGACGACGGCGTTTCTCGTGGACCGCCTCCTCGGGGCGCGCCACGCGCGGCGCGGCCTCTTCGGGACGATCGCGTACCGCGGCGCCGGCGGCGACGCGGCGGCGGTCCCGTCGGCGCACACGACGCCGGAGGCCACGGAGCTCCAGCCCATGCTCGGCGCGCTCGTGGCGGGCGGCGGCACGGCCGCGACGCTGGAATGCTCGTCGCACGCCCTCGTCCTCGAGCGCCTCGCCGGCTGTGCGTTCGACGTCGCGCTCTTCCTGAACCTCTCGCACGAACACCTCGACTTCCACGCGAACATGGACGACTACTTCGAGGCGAAGGCGCGGCTCTTCGGGCTCCTGAAGCCCGAAGGATGCGCCGTCGTGAATCTCGGAGACCAATATGGAAGACGGCTCGCGAGTCGGCTTGTTGCGAATCGAACCGTCGGATTTCTCTTAGAAGGTGAAGAGGGGACGGAGCAGACGCGGCCGGCGGCGCTCGCGGGTGCGGTCGCGCTGGCTGCCGCGGCGGCGGGCGAGACCGGTCTCCTCGCGACGGTTGTCGGGCGCCCGACGCTCGGGTTGACCGGGACGCACCTCGACGTCGAGGTGAATGCCCCATTCACCTTCAAGGAAAATCTTCTCTTCAGCATCAATTCCCCTCTTCTCGGAAGACCGAATGCCGAGAACCTCCTCGCCGCGGCGGCGGCGGGGATCGCGCTGGGCTTCACGCCCGCGGAGATCGCGTCCTCGCTCTCGTCGGTCTCCGTCGTCCCCGGCCGTCTCGAGCGCATCGAAAACTCGCGCGAGCTGACCGTTCTCGTCGACTACGCGCACAAGCCGGCCGCCCTCGAGGGCGTGCTGAAGACCGTCCGCCCGCTCGCCGCGGCCGGCGGCGGGCGCGTCCACGTCGTCTTCGGCTGCGGCGGCGACCGCGACAAGGCCAAGCGGCCCGTCATGGGCCGCATCGCCGCCCAGCTCGCCGACGACGTCGTCGTCACGTCGGACAACCCGCGATCGGAGAACCCCGACACGATCATCGCGGAAATCCTGGGCGGCATCCCGGCCGGCACCGACGTTGCGGCCGTCGCCGACCGCCGGGCCGCGATCGCCGAGGCCCTCCGTCGCGCGCGACCGGGCGACGTCGTCCTCGTCGCGGGCAAGGGCCACGAGACCGAGCAGGTCATCGGAGGAGTCGCTCACCCGTTCGACGACCGCGCCGCGCTGCGCACGCTGCTGGCGGGGGAGGCGGGCCGATGATCCCGTGGCTGCTCCACCCGTTCTTCGGAAAGGTGCCGGTTCTCGGCGTCTTCCGGTACATCACGTTCCGCGCGGCGAACGCGGCGCTCATGGCGCTTCTCCTCTCCGTGTTCCTCGGCCCCGGTCTCATCCGGTGGCTGCGCTCGCGGCAGATCGGCCAGTCCATCCGCGAGGAGGGCCCGAAGGCTCATCAGGCCAAGGCGGGCACGCCGACGATGGGCGGCGTCCTCATCGTCCTCGCGATCGTCGTCCCGACGTTTCTCTTCGCGGACCTGACGAACCGCTACGTCTGGGTCGCGCTCGGCGCGACCGTTCTCGCGATGGCGATCGGCGTCGGAGACGACTGGCGCAAGGTGTCGCGCAAGCAGAACCGCGGCCTCACGGGGCGCCAGAAACTCGTCCTGCAGGCCGTGATCGGCCTCGCGGTCGGCTGGGCGGCCGTGAATGCCTTCGAAGGCCGCGTCGACGCGACGCACGTGGCGTTCCCGTTCCTCAAGAACGTCCACCCGGACCTCGGCGCTTTCTACGTGCTCTTCGCCGCCGTCGTCGTCGTCGGGTCCTCGAACGCCGTGAACCTCACGGACGGCCTCGACGGCCTCGCGATCGGCGCGACCCTGGTCGCTTCCGGGACGTTCGCGATCCTCGCGTACATCGCGGGCAACGCGCGCGCCGCGACGTACCTCCTCGTCCCGTACGTGCCCGGCACGGGCGAGCTCGCGGTCTTCTGCGCCGCGATCGTCGGCGCCTCGCTGGGCTTTCTCTGGTTCAACGCGCACCCCGCCGAGGTCTTCATGGGCGACACGGGCTCGCTCGCCCTCGGCGCCGCGCTCGGGACCGTCGCCGTCCTCATCAAGCAGGAGGTCCTGCTCGTCCTCGTCGGCGGGCTCTTCGTCGTCGAGGCGGTGTCCGTCATCCTGCAGGTGGGCTCCTTCAAGCTCACGGGCAAGCGCATCTTCCGGATGGCGCCGCTCCACCACCACTTCGAGCTGCTCGGCTGGGCGGAGTCGAAGGTCATCATCCGTTTCTGGATCGTCGCGATCCTCTTCGCGCTCGTCGCGCTCGGATCGCTGAAGCTGCGATGAGCGTCGACGTCGGTCCCGACCTGCCCGAGATCCGCACCGCGGCCGTCTTCGGCCTCGCGCGCTCCGGCCGGGCCGCGGTCACGGCGCTCGCCGAGCGCGGCGTCGCCGTCATCGGCACGGACACGAAGGACGCGGCCGGGCTGGGCGACCTTCCCGCGCTCGACGGCGTGCGCTGGGAGCTCGGCTCTCACCCCCTCTCGCTCCTCGACGGCGTCGACCTCGTCGTGGTCTCGCCCGGGATCCCGCTCACGCTGCCGGTCTTCGACGCCGCGCGCGCACGGGCGATTCCCGTCGTCTCCGAGGTCGAGCTCGCCTCGCGCCTCCTTCCGGGGGTCGTCGTCGGGATCACGGGCACGAACGGCAAGTCCACGACGACCGCGCTCACGGCGGCTCTCCTGAGGGCCGCGGGCCACGCGGCGATCGCGTGTGGAAACTACGGGACACCCTGGATCTCGTTCGCGACGAAGGCGGGCGCGAACGGCAACGGGTCGGCCCCGAAGACGTGGGTCGTCGAGCTGTCGTCCTTCCAGCTGGAGGGCATCCGGCGCTTCGCGCCCGACGTGGCCGTCCACCTGAACCTCACGCCGGACCACCTCGACCGGTACCGTTCGATGGACGACTACGGCGCCGCGAAGGCGCGGATCTTCGAGAACCAGCGCGAGGCGCAGGTCGCCGTCCTGAACGCCGACGATCCGCTCGTCGCGCGGATCCGGCCGCGGGCCCGGCGCTTCGAGTTCTCGCGGGCCGCGCAGCCGGCGCTCGGGGCGTGGCTCAAGGACGACCTCTTCGTCGGGGACGTCAACGGCAAGGGGCCGCGCGTGATCGCGAAGCGCTCGGACCTCGCCCTTCCGGGCGCGCACAACGTCGAGAACGCCCTCGCGGCGCTTGCGGCGACGCTGCCGCTCGGCGTCACGCCCGAGTCGGCCGTCGAGACGTTCCGCGGCTTCCGCGGCCTTCCGCACCGCACGGCTCTCGTGCGGACGCTCGGCGGCGTCACGTGGTGGAACGACTCGAAGGGCACGAACGTCGACGCGACGCTCAAGAGCCTCGAGGGCTTCGACGACGCGCGCGTGCACCTCATCCTGGGTGGCAAGGACAAGGGCGACGACTTCGGCCGGCTCGCGCCTCTCGCGGCGAAGAAAGCGCGGACGATCCTCGCGATCGGCAAGGCCGGCCCCGCGGTCGCCAAGGCGCTCGCGGCGGTGCCGGGCGTCGACGTCGTCCTCGCCGGCACGCTCGAGAAGGCCGTCGAGGAGGCCGCGCGCCGCGCCGGCGCCGGGGACGCCGTGCTCCTCTCGCCCGCGTGCGCGTCCTTCGACCAGTTCCGGAACTTCGAGCACCGCGGCGACGTGTTCGAGGAGCTCGTCCGCGCGCTGCCCGAGCTCGCGGGGAGGGAGCGGTAGATGGCCAAGAAGCTGGCCTCCGACCGCCTCCTCTTCGGGTCGGTCCTCCTGCTCGTGGGGACGGGCCTTCTCATGATCTACAGCGCGTCGTCGCTGCAGGCCACCCTCGCGTCGGCGTCCGCCCCGGCGGGCCCGTATTTCTTCGTCCTCAAGCAGACGGTCGCCGTCGCGGTCGGAGCGGTTCTCGCGTTCGCGGCGATGTCCATCGACTACCGTCGCCTCAACGACCCGCGTCTCATCGCCGTCCTCCTCGCGGTCCTCGCGGTCGCCCTCGTGGCGGTGCTGTTCCGCGCGCCGGTGAACGGCGCGCGCCGCTGGCTCGCGCTCGGCTTCATGTCGGTGCAGCCGTCGGAGTTCATGAAGGTCGGCCTCGTGATCGCGCTCGCGGCCCTCCTCTCGCGTCGCGAGGGCGAGATGCACCTGCCGACGCGGACCCTGCTGCCCGTGCTCGGTCTCGTCGTCGCCCCGGCGGGCCTCGTCCTTCTCGAGCCGGACTTCGGAACCGCGTTCACGTACTTCATCGTCGCGGGCGCGATGCTGTTCTTCGCGGGCCTCCCGTTCCGGTGGTTCTTCGGCTCGGCGCTCCTCCTCGTCCCGACGCTCTCGGCGTGGGTCCTCTCCGCGCAGTACCGCCGCGACCGACTCACCGCCTTCCTGCACCCGGAGCTGGACCCGCTCGGCAAGGGCTTCCACGCGATCCAGTCCCTCATCGCGGTCGGGACGGGCGGCGTCACGGGCCTCGGCCTCGGCGAGGGCAAGCAGAAGCTGTTCTTCCTGCCGTACCCCTACACGGACTTCATCTTCGCGATCGTCGGCGAGGAGCTCGGCCTCATCGGGTGCGTCGCCGTGCTCGCGCTCTTCGGCCTCGTCTTCGCGCGCGGCGTGCGCGCCGCGGTGAACGCGCCCGACTCGTTCGGACGCCTTCTCGGCATCGGCCTCTCGGTGATGATCGTCGCGCAGGCGCTCATCAACATCTCCGTCGTCCTCTCCCTCCTGCCCACCAAGGGAATCCCGCTGCCGTTCCTCTCGTACGGCGGGTCGGCGCTCTGGGCCGACCTCCTCGCCGTCGGGATCCTCCTCAACCTCTCGCAGCACGCGTCATGACGAACGCCGCGCACTCCCCGGCCACGGGCGGCTTCCTGATCGCGGGCGGCGGCACGGGCGGGCACGTGTTTCCCGCGCTCGCCCTCGCGGGCGAGATCCGGCGGCGGCGGCCCGACGCGCCGATCGTATTCGTCGGCACGCGCCGCGGCCTCGAGACGGACCTCGTCCCGCGCGCGGGCTGGCCGCTCGAGTTCGTCCGCGCGAAGGGCCTCGTCGGCAAGGGCGCGAGGGCGCGGCTCGAGGGCCTCCTTGCGCTCCCGCTCGCGCTCGCCGACTCGATCGGCATCCTCGGGCGCCACGCGCCGCGGACCGTGGTCGGCGTCGGCGGCTACGCCTCGGGACCGCTCGTCGCGACCGCGTGGGCGCGGCGCATCCCGACCGTCATCCACGAGCAGAACGCGGTGCCCGGACTGACGAACCGGCTTCTCTCGCGCATCGCGACGCGCATCACGGCCGGCACGGACGCCGGCGCCGCGCGCCTGGGCGGCGTGGCGGTTGGGAATCCGGTGAGAGGGGAATTCTTCGAGGCTCCCTCTCTCGGGGCGCGCGAGACGCCGCGCCGGATGCGTCTGCTCGTGGTGGGGGGCAGCCAGGGGGCCGCGATCCTGAACCGCCTCGTCCCGGGCGCGCTCGCGCGCGTGGACGGAGCCGGCGTGCGGTTCGCGGCGATTCACCAGACCGGAAAAGGCCGCGCGGCGGACGTCGCCGCCGCGTACGGCAGGCACGCGTTCTCCGTCTCGGCCGTTTCGCCCGTCGAATTCGTGGATGACATGGCGAAGGCGTACGCGGACGCGGATCTGATCGTGGCCCGCGCCGGCGCGATGACGGTCGCCGAGATCGCGGCCGCCGGCCGCCCGGCCGTCCTCGTGCCGTTCGCGGGCGCGACGCACGGCCACCAGGAGGCGAACGCGCGCGCTCTCGAGGCGCAGGGCGCGGCCGTCGTTCTCACGGAGGCGCAGGCGACGGAGCAGAGCGTGGGCGACGCCGTGGCGGCGCTTCTCGGGGATCCCGCGCGGCTCCTCGCGATGGGGGAAGCCGCGCGCAGGGCCGCGAAGCCGGACGCCGCGGCGCGGCTGTGCGAAATCGTGTTCGAAGCGGAAGCGAGTCAGCGATGAATTTCCTCAGGGTCAAACGTCTCCATTTCGTCGGGATCGGCGGCATCGGCATGTCGGGCCTCGCCGAGCTTCTCAAGAGCGTGGGCCTCGAGGTGACGGGCTCGGACCTCTCCGAGGGCGAGCAGGTGCTCCGGCTGCGCACGCTCGGCATCCCGGTCTTCCTCGGGCACCACGCGGAGAACGTGCAGGGCGCGGACGTCGTCGTCTACTCGAGCGCCGTCCACGACTCGAACCCCGAGGTCGCGACCGCGCGCAGCATGGGCATCCCCGTCATCAAGCGCGCCGAGATGCTCGCGGAGGTCATGCGCGTCAAGCGCGGGATCGCGATCGCGGGAACGCACGGCAAGACGACGACGACCTCGATGACGGGCGCGATCCTCATGGAGGCCGGGCTCGACCCGACGATCATCGTCGGCGGGCGGATGCGCGAGGTCGGGACGGCGCGCCTCGGGCGCGGCGAGTACCTCGTGGCCGAAGCGGACGAATTCGACCGCTCGTTCCTCGCGCTCTCGCCGATGCTCGCCCTCATCAACAACATCGACCTCGAGCACCTCGACACGTACCGCGACATGCAGGACCTGCAGGAGACGTTCGCGCGCTTCGCGCGGAACGTCCCGTTCTTCGGGGCCGCGATCCTCGGCCTGGACGACCCGCACGTGCAGGAGATCCGCCCGCTCGTCTCGCGCCGCGTCGTGACCTACGGGCTGACGCCCCAGGCGGACCTCACGGCGCGCGACGTCGTCCTCGAGCGCACGGGCTCGCGCTTCGTCGCGTTCGCGGACCGCGAGTTCACGGGAAAAGTGTCGCTCCAGATCGCCGGCCTCCACAACATCAAGAACGCGCTCGGGTCCCTCGCCATCGCGCGGGAGCTCTCGATCCCGTTCGCGACGGCCGCGCGCGCTCTCGCCGAATTCAAGGGCGTCATCCGGCGCTTCGAGAAGAAGGGCGAGCACGCGGGCGTGATCGTGATCGACGACTACGCGCACCACCCGACCGAGGTCGCGGCCACGCTCGCTGCGGCCCGACAGTCCTATCCCGACCGGCGGATCGTCGCGCTCTTCCAGCCGCACCTGTACTCGCGGACGAAGGACATGGCGCACCTGTTCGGCGCCGCGTTCCTGAACGCGGACGTCCTCCTCGTGACGCCGGTCTACGGCTCGCGGGAAGCCCCGCGCGAGGGCGTCACGGGCGCGCTCGTCGCCGACGCGGCGACGGCGCGCGGCCACCGCGCCGCACGCTTCATCGCGGACCGCAAGGACATCGCGAAGGCGCTGGAGGAAGAGATGAAGGAGGGAGACCTCCTCATCACGATGGGCGCCGGCGACGTGTTGCATTTCGGAGAAGACTTTCTTCGAGTGAAAGAGGAACAAAGCTGAGCTCGTTCTACCGGCCGCCTTCGTCCCGCACCGTGCGCCCCACCCGGCGCAGGTCGGGGAGGCGTCTCATCGCCCCGGCGCTCACGGTCCTTTTCCTCGCTGCGCTCGGGCTCTCGGGCTTGGTGGTGCTCCGCACGCATCCGCGCTTCGCGGTGACGCGCGTCGTCCTCGAGGGCGTGCCCGAAGCGCGGCGCGCCGAGGCCGAGGAGCTCACGGAC
Organism: Acidobacteriota bacterium; assembly: GCA_016716715.1. Taxonomy (NCBI): domain Bacteria; kingdom Pseudomonadati; phylum Acidobacteriota; species Acidobacteriota bacterium. The sequence continues at coordinate 529,796 of JADJVE010000001.1, forward strand.
GGCTGGATCGGCCGCCCGGCGCTGTTCGTCGACCTCCAGGCCCCCGTCGCGGAGCTCTCGAAGCGCTCGTGGGTGGCGTCCGCCTCCGCGAGGCGCGTCGTGCCGGGCACGATCGCGGTCGTCGTCGTCGCGCGGCCCCCCGTCGCCATCGCCGTCCGGGAAGACAAGGGCGGCGAGCTCTGGACGGTGGACCGCACGGGCAGCTTCATCGGGCCCTACGGCGGGCGCGCCCTCGGCCGCGAGGACGACTTCGTCGTGCTTTCGGGCGCGGGCGACGAGACGGCTCGCACGCGGGGCGCCGAATTCCTCGACCTCCTCCGGACAGAGGACCCCGACCTCCTCGGCCGCGCGTCCGAGGTCGCCGTCGTCCCGGAGGGCTTCGCCGTCACGGACCGCGTCGCATCGTGCCGGCTCCTCTTCGGGCCCGACGCGGCGACGCCGGGGCGCGCGGCTTCCATCTGGCGGGCGTACCTCGCGCTCCTCCCGGAGCTCGAGCGCAACGCATTCCCGACTTCCGACGCGGACCTGCGCTTCGCGGGCCGCATCGTCCTGAAGGCGCCCGGCGACACCGGACGCGGAAAGACCTAAGGGTTTACGGATGCCAAAGACCACGCCGTACCTCGTCAGCCTCGACATCGGATCGACGAAGGTGTGCGCCCTCATCGCCGAGTCGGATGCGGCCGGAAAGATCGACATCATCGGGAAGGGCACCGCCGCCCACAAGGGCGCGCGCAAGGGCGCGATCATCGACGTGCCGGCCACCGTGGACGCGATCAAGCGCGCGACGGAGGAGGCCGAGATCATGGCGGGCGCGCAGATCGAGCGCGCCGTCGTGGGCGTCGCGGGCCCGCAGGTCAAGTCGTTCAACAGCCGGCAGGTCGTCGCGGTCGCCGCCAAGAACCGCGAGATCTCGCGCGAGGACATCCAGCGCTCGCTCGACGCGGCCCGGTCCGTGCCGATTCCCTCGGAGTTCGAGATCCTCCACGTCCTCCCGCGCGAGTTCGTCGTCGACGGCCAGGACGGCGTGGCCGACCCGCTCGGCATGGTCGGGAGCCGGCTGGAGGCCGACGTCCACGTCGTGACGGTCCCCGTCGCCACGACGCAGAATCTCCTGAACTGCGTCAACCGCGCGGGCGTCGAGGTCATCGAGATGGTCCTCGAGCCTCTCGCGGCAAGCGAGGCCGTCCTCACGGCCGACGAGCGCGAGCTCGGCGTCGTCCTCGCCGACATCGGCGGCGGCACGACGGAGATCGCCGTCTGGCGCCACGGGACTCTCGCGCACACGTCCGTCCTGCCCGTCGGGGGAGACCACTTCACGAACGACCTCGCGGTCGTCCTCAAGACGCCCGTGCCCGACGCCGAGCGCCTCAAGAGGAAGCACGGCGCCGCCCTTGCGGCGCTCGTGAACGAATCCGACTCGATCGACGTGCCGCTCACGGGCGGCCGGGGCGTCCACCCGGTCAAGCGCCGCGAGATCGCCGAGATCCTGCAGCCGCGCGCCGAGGAGCTCCTCACGCTCCTGTGGGAGGAGTCCGTCCGCGAGGTGCCCGCCGGCGAGCTGCGCGCCGGGCTCGTCCTGACCGGCGGCGGCTCGGAGCTCGACGGCCTCCTCGAGGTCGCCGAGCAGGTTCTCGGGATCGCGGTCCGCCGGGGCGTCCCGCGCGGGCTCGGCGGCCTGACGGACATCGTCGCGTCGCCCGAGTGGGCCTGCGCCGCGGGGCTCCTGCTCTACGGGCGCGGCGCCGCGGCCACGGCCCGGCGGCGCAACCGCGGCGCGTCGCCCGGATTCCTCGACAAGATCAAAGGCAGCTTCCGAAACCTGTTCCCCTCATCCACCGCTCTGTGATATCGATGGAGGAAAGAAGATGATCCTATTCGACGACGACGACGCCGGCTCCAAGCGCACGTCGCGGACGATCACGTTCAGCGAGGACAACGCTCCTCCCGCCCGCATCAAGGTCGTCGGCGTGGGCGGCGGCGGCGGCAACGCCGTCAACCGGATGATCCAGGCGGGGATCAAGGGGATCGAGTTCGTCGCCGCGAACACGGACCTGCAGGTCCTGAAGGTGAACCGGGCGGCGACGAAGCTCCAGCTCGGGATCACGACGTCCCGCGGCATGGGCGCCGGCTCGAATCCGGACGTCGGCCGCAACGCGGCCCTCGAGGACGCCGAGAGGATCACGGAGGTCCTCGCGGGTTCGGACATGGTCTTCGTGACCGCCGGAATGGGCGGCGGGACGGGGACGGGCGCCGCGCCGGTCGTCGCGCGGCTCGCCTCGGAGGCCGGGGCGCTCGTCGTCGCCATCGTCTCGAAGCCCTTCGCGTTCGAGGGGCGCCGCAAGCTCCGCTACGCCGAGGACGGCATCGCCGAGCTGCGCGAGTACGTCGACACGCTCATCACGATCCCGAACGAGCGCCTCTACTCGTTCGTCGACCGAAACGTCACGACCTGGGAGGCCTTCCGCATCGCGGACGACGTCCTCAGGCAGGCCGTCCAGGGGATCAGCGACCTCATCACGGTGCCCGGCATCGTGAACCTCGACTTCGCCGACGTGAAGACCGTCATGGAGAACATGGGCATGGCGCTCATGGGCACGGGCACGGCCTCGGGCGAACACCGCGCCGTCGAGGCCGCGCAGCGCGCGATCTCGAACCCGCTCCTCGAGGAACAGTCCATCCAGGGGGCCCGCGCGATCCTCATCAACGTGACCGGCGGCGAGGACCTCACGCTCGCCGAGGTCAACGAGGCCTGCGCGATCATTCAGCAGGCCGCCGACGAGGAGGCGAACGTCATCTTCGGCCTCGTGCAGGACAAGGACATGAAGGACGAGGTCAAGATCAGCGTGATCGCGACGGGCTTCGACGCGCCCGCCGCGCTCGCCTCGCGCCGCGAGGCCTCGCTGCCCGTCAGTCCGTCCGGGGCCCGCGGCGCCGCGCCGGAACGGCCGCGGCCGGGCGCCGAGCCCGCGATGCCTCCGACTCCCGAGGACCAGGGCTACGGCGTGAACCTCATCAACATGCGGGACCCGCGCGAGGACATCTTCGACATCCCGACGTTCCTCCGACGTCAAATGGACTGATCGGTCTTCCCGCGCGATGAGGAGCCGAGGGGCCTTCACCGGCATCCTGCTGACCCTCTTCTTCGCGCGGGCCGCGTCGCTCGTCCTCCACTTCGTCCTCGCCGCGCCCTCCGGCGCGCGCGTCGCCGAGCACCCGCTCCAGCTCCTCCCGGCCGCGCTCGCGGGCGAGATCGGGACGCTCGCGGCGCTCGGCGCGCTCGCCGGCGTCGTGTCGTGGCTCTCCACGCGGGCGGGTCTGCTGTTCCTCGCCGGCGGCGGCGTCTTCCTCCTCTTCCTCTCGCAGCTCGACCTCGAGCTCGTGCGCTGGACGGGCGAGCACCTCAACCCCCAGTGGATCGGCGCGTACAACCTCCTCGCGCACCGGCGGCTCCTCGTGGACGTCGTCTTCGGCGATACGCTCGCGCTCGGCGCGGCCGTCCTCCTCGTCGCGCTTCCGGCCGGGGTCATCCTCGCGCTCGCCCGGAGGCGGGGGCCCGAGCGCGCCGCGCCTCTCGCGGTCGCGTTCCTCGCGGCGCTCTCGTGCGGCGCGCTCACGTTTGAGAGCGCCCTCGCGCCCACGAGGCTCGCCCTGCGGCGCGCCCGGCCCGTCCTCGTCGGGCTCGTCTCCGAATCCGTCGCGGCCCTGGGGGACGCGCCCTCGCCGCGGGAGGTCCGCGCGGGGATCGCGTCGCTGCACCGCTTCCTGAACCGGCCGCCGCGGTGGTTCCCCGACGCGGGCTACCCGGTCTGGCACCCCGCGCCGGCCGAGGCGGCGTCCGTCGCGGCGTTCCGTGCGCGGCCGCTCGAGAAGAGGCCGGACGTCCTCCTCGTGGTCCTCGAGTCCGCGCGCGGCTGGGAGACCGACGTGCGGCGGCCCGGGGTGGAATCGCGCATTCCGGAGATTCACCGGCTCTGGAAGGAGCGCGGCGTCGCGTTCCCGGTCTGCATCGCCTCGGGCTATCCGTCGGTGGAGGGCCGCGGCGGCATCCTGCTCGGGGTCGCGGGCCACCCGTCCGGCATCCTTCTCTACAACGCGCGCGAGCTCAACGTCCTCTCGATCGGAGAGCTCCTCGCGAAGGCCGGTTACGCACGCGAGCTCGTGGCCGCGACGAGCCCCGCGTTCGAGAGGATGGAGTACTGGTACGCGCGCTGGTTCGACGCCGTGCGCTACGACGCGGCGGACACGACGGACGAGGACCTGGCGCGGCGGACGATCGAGCGTCTCGAATCCCGGCGCGAGGCGCCGCTCTTCCTCACGCTCTTCACGATCGCGACGCACCCGCCCGTCTACCGGCCGCCCGGCTCGGACCCGAAGACGCCGCGCGAGTCGTACCTGGCGGCGCTCGGCTACACCGACCGCATGCTCGGCCGGATCTTCGAGAGCCTGCGGCGGACGCCGCGGGGGCGGGACACGATCGTCGTCGTCGTCGGCGACCACTCCACGACGAACCTCTGGCAGTCGATCCGCCTGCCGCGCCTCGGGACGCCGAACGCGGGCGAGAACTGGACGACGCTCGTCGTCGCGGCGCCGGGTCTGCCGGCGGGCACCGTGCGCGAGGACCTCTCCTCGCAGCTCGACGTCGGGCCGACGCTGCTCGGCCTCCTCGGCCTCGACCTCTCGAACCACTTCTTCGGGCGGGACCTCTTCGAGAAGCCCGCGCCGGCGCCGCAGGGCGTCCTCGCGCTGCGCCTGCGCGGCCTCGCGGCGTTCGAGGGGCCGTTCCTCCTGCAGACGCGGCTCGACGACCCGTCGTTCGTCCAGAAGTGGCGCTGGGAAGACTACGAGACCGCGCCGGACGAGGAGAACGGCGGATACCACCACGGCACGCCGCAGGAGATGACCGCGGCCGACCGCGTGCGGATCGACGAGCTCAAGACGATGGCGCGCGCTTGGGGCGCCGTCCTCGACGGCAACCGCGTCATGCCGCCGGGGATGAACCGGCCTTCCGGCGGCGCCGCTCGCGCAGCCACGCCCGCGCCTTGAGCCACGTCCGCTCGAACTTCGGGTTCCGCTGGCGGAAGCGGCGGACCTTCCGCTGCACCCAGCGGCTCTCGATGTAGAGGATCGCCAGCCCGGCGACGCCGAACGGCCAGCCCTGGAGCACGGGCAGAAGGCCGCCGAGGACGCCGAGGCCGAGGAGCACCCACCCGAGCGCCAGGAGCGCGAGGCGCGCGGGCCGGCTCCGGCGCCGCACGAGGCCGCGCGGGGAGACGGGCTCGCTCAATCCCGGCGCGGGATGACGCCGCGCTGCGCGTCGCGCGCGATGCGCTTGGCTTCGTCGGGGAAGTTCCCGTCGACGATCCAGTCGAGGTACGACGGGTTCTTCTCGGCGACCTCCGCGAGCCGCGTCCCGCGGTGCTGGCCGAACGCGAACACGACCTCGCCGTCGCGCCAGAGAAAGCGCTTGTCGGGGTCGACGTAGCGGCCCTCGGGCGGCCGCGAGAGCTCGTGGAGGGCCGCGACGTCGCGCGGGAGGTCCGCGTAGCGCCGGAGCTGCCCGGCGAGGACTTCGGCCGAGGCGACCGCGTCCGCGAGGGCCGCGTGGGCGAGGGCGTGCTCGCGCCCCGCGAAGAAGCGCACGGCCGCGCCGAGGTCGCGCGGCTCGCGCCGGAAGTAGATCGTCTGCATGTCGACGACGCGCCGCCCGTCCATCGAGAACGGGACCTTCGCGAGCTCGAATTCGCGGAGAAGAACCGGGATGTCGAACTGGCGGACGTTGTAGCCCGCGAGGTCGCAGCCGTCGAGGAAGAGCGCGAGTTCCGGCGCAAGAGCCGCGAACGTGGGGCACTCCGCGACGTCCGCGTCCGAGATGCCGTGCACGCGCGTGGACTCGCGCGGGATCTTCACGCCCGGGTTCACGCGCCGGTCCAGCGTCGCGACGTCGCCGCCCTTGCCGAAACGCACGACCGCGACCTCGACGATGCGGTCCGAGAGGCGGTCCGTGCCCGTCGTCTCGAGGTCGAACACCGCGAGCGGGCGCTCGGCCGAGAGCTCGAAGACGGGGCCGAGGGCGTCGAGGGGGAGTGCGGAGTCGGTCACGCCGGGATCATGGCCCAACTCGCGTGGCCGCGGGGGGCGGCGCCTCCCACGCCCAGACGGCGCCGGGGGCGCCCGGCGGATCGGCCCAGGCGAGGCGCGCGGCGTGGAGGACGGGCGCGGGCGTATCGGGAGTGCGGGCGGTGTCGTACAGGGGGTCGCCGAGGAGCGGCGTCCCGAGGTGGGCGAGGTGGACGCGCAGCTGGTGCATCCGGCCGGTCTCCGGCGTCAGCTCGACGAGCGCCGTCGTCCCGCGGTCCTCGAGGACGCGGTACGCCGTCCGCGCCTCGCGGCCGGCGGGGTGCACGATGGTCCGGCCCGGGGGCGGGATCGCCGGGATCGCGAGGACGCGCCTGCCCGAGAGAAGGTGTCCCGCGCGCGAGGGCCCGTAGGCCGCCTTGAGCGCGCGCTTCAGGAGTTCGGGCTTGCCCGTGCGGTGCTCGAGGAGCTTTTCCGTCACCATCCCTTCGGGCGGCGACGGCACGCCGCGCGTCACCGCGCGGTACGTCTTCGTGACGGATGCGGGCCACGCTTCCAGCGCGGCACGCAGCGCCTCGGGCGTGCGCGCGAGGAGGAGGACGCCGGACGTCTCCTTGTCGAGGCGGTGGACGAGGGCGAGGTTGTCGCCGAACTCCTTGCGCAGCGGCCCGATGAGGCCGTGCGGCCCGTGGACCGCGACGCCGGCGGGCTTGTCGATCGCGAGGTAGGCCTCCGCGCCGCGCGGCGACGGAAGGGGTCTCACTTCCGGAATTTCAGGGCCGACCCGATGACGGCGAGGCTTCCGGCGATGTTCGCGGCCATGCCGATCACGATCGGCGTCTGGTGGAAGCGGATCCCGTAGAGGAGGTAGACGAGCTGGCCTCCGAGAAAGAGGAGGTACGTCGTGATCGAGACGTCCTCGGAGCTCTTCCTCCTCCAGATGCGCAGGGCCTGCGGCACGTAGGCCACGCCGGTGGCGATGCCGACCACCGACACGGCCCACGCGAGGAACGCGTCGAAGCCCGTGGGAGCGTCGATGGGCCTACCGCCGGTTCCCGAAGAGGCGGAGCAGCATGAGGAAGAGGTTGATGAAGTCGAGGTAGAGGGCGAGGGCGCCCGAGATCGCGCCGCGCTTTCCCTCCTCGGAGCGGCCGTCCAGCGTGGCCGCCATCATCTTGAGCTTCTTCGTGTCGTACGCCGTGAGCGCCGTGAACACGATGACGCCGACGCAGGAGATGACGAACCCGAGCGCGTTGTTGTTCAGCCAGAGGTTCAGGAGCATCGCAAGGAAGACGCCGATGAGCCCCATGAACGCGAACGAGCCGAGGCCGTCGAGCGAGCGCTTCGTGACGAGGCCGTAGACGCTCATCGCGCCGAACATCCCGGCCGTGACGACGAAGGTCGACACGATCGACGACGACGTGTAGACGAGGAAGATCCCGGCCATCGTGAGGCCGTTCAGCGTCGAGTAGAGGAGGAAGACCGAAGCCGCAGCGCCGGACGAGAGGCGGCCGATGATCCCCGAGAGCCAGACGACGAGTCCGAGCTCTGCGAACATGAGCCCGTAAAGCACGATCCGGTTTCCGTAGATCGCCTGGAAGATCGTCGGGCTGGACAGGACCACGAAGGCGGCGAGAGCCGTCGTCAGGAGCCCGGCCGCCATCCATGCGTAGACGCGCGCGAGGAACGAGGGAATCGCCACCGACGCCGAGGGGCTGATCGGCTGAGGGGAATCGAACGGGCGCGGCGGGAGCTCGGTGGGCATCTTGAGATCTCCTCTCGAACGCCCATCCTAACGCGCCTCGGCTAAGATTCATTCCCTATGAAACGCACCTCATCCGCCCTCCTCGCCGTCCTTCTGCTCCTCCCGCTCACGCTCCTCGCCGCCGCCGGCAAGTTCGGCGCGCCGCTCGGGAGCTCGCCGAAGGTCGCGCTCGCCGACCTTGTGAAGGATCCCGCCGCGTTCTCCGGCAAGACCGTGAAGACCGAAGGCGTCGTCTCGGCCGTCTGCCAGGACAAGGGCTGCTGGATGGTCCTCAAGTCCGGCGATCAGTCCGTCCGCGTGAGGTTCAAGGATTACGGCTTCTTCGTCCCGATGGACTCCGCAGGCGCCACGGCCGTGATGGAGGGCGTCTTCACCGTGAAGACGGTCCCCGAGGCCACCGCGAAGCACTACGCGGAGGAGACCCCGGGCGGAAAGCCCGACGCCATCAAGGGCGACCAGAAGGAGCTCTCCTTCCTCGCCTCGGGCGTCGAGCTGGCGAAGCCCGCGCGCTGATCGCGCGTGTCCCCTGAAGCGAGGAGCGCCGAAGGCGTCATCCCGGAGCGGCTCGCCGCGTTCGGCTTCCTCACGCGCGGGATCGTCTATCTCCTGATCGGCGGCATCGCCGCGCGGGTCGCGATTCTCCAGCGCGGCCGCGCGACGGGACCGGCCGGCGCGCTCGCGAAGATCCTCACCGGACCGGGCGGGCGGCTCGTCCTCTGGTTGGTGGCGGCAGGCCTCTTTGCGTTCGTGCTCTTCCGCGTCACGCAGTGCGTGCGCACGCGCCGGCCGCTCCTGCTCGCGGGCTACGTCGGAAGTGCGGTCGGCGGACTCGTTCTCGCGATCACCGCCGTTCGCGTCCTCCTCCATTTCCGCGGAGGCGGCGGCGAGGCGGGGCTCCACGACCTGGGCGCTCGCGTCCTCGCTCACGCCGGGGGGCGCGCCGCCCTCGGGCTCGGGGGCGCGATCGCCGCGGTCGCCGGGGGAGTTCAGGCCATCCGGGCGCTCCTCGGCAAGCTGCCGGCCGACTTCACCGCCGCGATCCTGCCCCGCGCGCCACGCCGATGGGCGCCGGCGCTCGCGCGCGTGGGCGTCTTCGCGCACGGGGTCGTCGTCGCCGTCGTCGGATATTCCGTCTTTCGGACGGGTCTCCATGCGAATCCGCGCGAGCTCGGCGGGACCAGCGGCGCGCTCCGCACGGTCCAGACAGGCGGGGGCGGGCCGGTCCTCTTCGCGCTCGTCGCTGCCGGCCTGATCGCATACGGCCTCTCGCTGGTCGTCCTGGCCGCCCACCGGCGCCGGGCCTCGCACTGACGCCTCGAGAGCCTCATGACCTGGGGTAATCTCTGGCGCACGTGACCGATCCCGTGGATCCGCTGATCGGAAAAAGTGTGTCCCATTACTCCGTCGTCCGCCGGCTCGGGAGCGGCGGGATGGGGGTCGTGTACGAGGCCGAGGACTCGAAGCTCGGGCGGCACGTCGCGCTGAAGTTCCTTCCGCCCGAGCTCGCCCGCGACGGCGCGTCCCTCGAGCGCTTCCAGCGCGAGGCGCGCGCCGCGTCGGCGCTGAACCACCCGGGCATCTGCACGGTCTTCGCCATCGAGGAGCACGAAGGGCAGCACTTCATCGTGATGGAGTGCCTCGAAGGGCAGACGCTCGCCCAGGCGATGACGGCGCGCCCGGCGTTCGATCTCGAGGGCGTGCTCGCGATCGGCGTCCAGATCGCGGACGCGCTCGAGTCGGCTCACGCGCGCGGCATCGTGCACCGCGACGTCAAACCCGCGAACGTCTTCGTGAACGCCCGCGGGCAGGTGAAGATCCTCGACTTCGGCCTCGCCCGGATCGAAGGGGCGCGGCGCGGGGCGGGTGGCGACGTCTCCCGCCTCGAGACGGTCGGCGACCTCACCACGCCCGGCACGGCGATGGGCACGGTGTCGTACATGTCCCCGGAGCAGGCGCGCGGCCAGCTCGCCGACGCGCGCACGGACCTCTTCTCGCTCGGAACGGTCCTCTACGAGATGGCGACGGGCGCGCTGCCGTTCCCGGGGGAGACGTCGGCCGTCGTCTTCGACGCGATCCTGAACCGGGATCCGCTGCCGGCCGCCGTGGTGAACCCCGCGCTGCCGCCCGATCTCGGCCGCATCCTCGACAAGGCCCTCGAGAAGGACCGCAACCTCCGCTACCAGACCGCGACCGACCTGAAGACGGACCTCTCGCGGTTGAAGCGCGACATGGACTCCGGCAAGAAGCGCGCGGCCGAGAAGGCCGACTCGCGCGGCGGCGGGACGAAGCAGGTCGAGAAGTCCATCGCCGTCCTCTACTTCGAGAACCTCTCGGGCGTGAAGGAAGACGAGTACTTCCGCGACGGCATCACCGAGGACATCATCACGGAGCTCTCGAAGATCAAGGGCCTGAACATTTTTTCGCGCCCGACGGTCCTCGCGTACCGCGACAAGCCGGTCACGCCCGCGCAGATCGGCCAGCAGCTCAACGCGGCGTACGTCCTCGCGGGCAGCCTCCGCCGTTCCGGCAACCGGCTGCGGATCAACGCGCAGCTCGTCGACACGCACACGGACTTTCCCCTCTGGTCCGAGCGCTACGACCGCCAGATGGAGGACGTCTTCGAGCTGCAGGACGAGATCGCCCGGAAGATCGCCGAGGCGCTCCGGGTGACGCTGACGCCCCAGGAGGAGGAGGCGCTCGCCGCCAAGCCGACCGAGAACCTGCAGGCGTACGACCTCTACCTCCGCGGGAAGAGCTACGCGCGCCGTCTCACGCGGCGGGACTTCGAGTTCGCTCTCCAGATGTTCGAGAACGCGGTCGCGCTGGATCCGGACTTCGCGCTCGCCCACGCCGCGATCGCGAACGTCTGCGCGCAGACGCACTACAACTACGGGCGCGACCCCGTCTGGCTCGAGAAGGCCAAGGCGGCGTCCGCGCGGGCCGTGGCCCTCCGGCCCGAGCTCCCCGAGCCGCTCGTCGCGCAGGCCTGGATTCTCTATGCCGACGGGCAGTACGGCGCGGCCGCCCGCTGCGCGCGAGTCGCCATCGAGCGCAAGAGCGACTGCGAGGGCGCGTACTACCTCCTCGGCCGCTCGCTCTTCGCGTCCGGGCAGTACCAGGAGATCGCGAGCGTCGTGGACGCGGCCATGGAGGCGAGCGGTCAGGACTACAACATCTACATCCCGATCCAGAACGCGCTCGGTGCGCTCGGGAAGGACGAGATGGTCCGGAACGTCCGCCAGCGCTCGATGCAGGCGCTCGAGACACACCTGCGGTCGGTGCCGGAGGACGCGCGCGCGCGCGTCCTCCTCGCGAGCGACTACGCGGAAACCGGCCGCCGGGAGGACGCGATCCGCGAGGCGAACCTTGCGGTCGTGCTGCGCCCCGACGAGGCCACGGTCCTCTACAACGCGGCGTGCGTGTTCTGCGGCCTGAAAGACAAGGCGCAGGCTCTCGACGCGCTCCGCAAGGCGTGGCACGCGGGCTTCAAGGACTCGGGCTGGGCGCGCCGCGACCCGGACCTCGCCCTCGTGCACGACGACCCCGAGTTCCTGCGGCTCTACCCCGAAAAGCCCGCGGGCGCCTGAAACCTCCGGCGCTCAGAACCTCAGCGTCATCTCCCCGACGTAGCGCCTCTTAGGCGCCAGGTAGAACTGCGCGTCGCCGAGCTCGCTCTCGGTCACGACGTGGCGGTCGTCGCCGAGGTTGCGGCCGGTGAAGGAGAAACGCACCCATTCGTTCTCCCACGAGACGCCCGCGTCCCACTCGTAGAACGCCGGCGCATACGCCGTGTTGCGGCGCGTGTACGGGCGGATGCCCTGGTGCCGCACGGCGCCCCAGAAGCCGAGGCCCGACTTCGGGGCCCACGCGAGGCGGACGTTCCAGAGGTCGCGCGGCACGAGCTCGACGCGCTTGCCGTCCACGACGACGAGCTCGCCGTCCGGCGTCACGAAGGAGAAGCTCACGTACGTCGCGTCGTGGTGCGCGTAGCCGGCGCCGAGCGCGAAGCCCTTCCACGCGGGCGGCGCCCACGTGACCTGGCCCTCGAAGCCCTGGAAGCGCTCCTCGCCCGCGTTCGTGAGGGCGGGCCGGCCGTCGGGTCCGAGCGTCGAGACGACGACGTTCTCGAGCGTCATGTGGAAGAGAGACATGTCGAGCGAGACGTTGCCGCCGAAGAGGCGCGACTTGAGGCCGGCCTCGCCCGAGCGCGAGCGCTCCGGCTCGAGGATGTTCGTGGCTTCGGCCTCGAGGATGTTCGGGGCGGCCGGCTTGAAGTTGCTCTTGGCCGCGACGTAGAGGTGGAGGACGTTCAGGAAGCCCTTCGCCTTGCCGTCGACGATCCGGATGAGTGCCGAGACGCCGCCCGACCAGTCACCGTCGGTGCGCTCGCTCGAGCCCGCCTCGGGGCCGGGCCCGCCGACCTCGTTCACGACGGCCGAGAGCGTTTCGGACGTCCGGTCGTACCGCGCGCCGAACGTGAGGGCGAGCCACTTCCACGGCGTCCACGTGTCGTTCGCGTAGAAGCCCCAGAACGTCCGCTGGTCCTCCGCGGAGCGAGTGTCGCCCACCGGGAGCGAGTCGACGGAGGGCACCACGGGGTTCGAGCCGGTCGTGAGCGTGAGGTCGAAGCCCGTCCCTTCGACGGTGGTCTTGCCGGACGTGAGCGCGATCCCCGTGACGAGGCGGTGCCTGCCGGCCGTGGTCACGACGCGCGCATCCTCGAAGAAGGTCGTCTGGAGGGGGAGCAGCGACGTCCCGTGCGCCGTGGCCGTGCTCCCGTCGACACCGTCGATGAAGGAACGCACGGCGATCTGCTCGTCGCGCGTGAGGCCGAGCGTGTTCTCCATCTGCACCTGCGGGGAGAGCCTCCGCGCGATCGTGGACGTCAGGGAGTAGACGCGGTGGTCCATGCGCGCGCCGCCGACGGCGTAGTTCCGGTCCACCTCGAAGCCGGGCACGAACTCGCCGCCCGCGATCGGGAGCGGCGAGCCCCAGTAGGCCGTGTCCCGGAGGACGGCGAGCGTGAGATCCCACGAGCCCTCGCGCGTCTTTCCCCCGAAGCCCATCGCGAGCCGGTCGACCGATGAATCGGTGTTGTCCTGGAATCCGTTGTCGCGGAACATCGAGCCGGCGACGTGCGTGATCGAGTTCCCGTCGTGCTTCTCCCAGGCGAGGGATGCGTGCTTGTCGTTCCAGGATCCGAGCCCGAGGGTCACGCTCGTGTTCTTCCCCCGCCGCGTGAAGACCTGCACCATGCCCGCGAACGCCGAGACGCCGTAGAGAGTGCCCTGCGGCCCCTTTGCGATCTCGATGCGGTCGATGTCCTCGATGGGGATCTGCGCGAGCGACGGGTTGAACGGCCCGCCGGCGGGGACGCCGTCGACCGTCACGAGGAGCGCGTCGAACTCCTTCAGACCCCACATCCCGAGGTTCGGAAAACGCGACCCGCCGTCCGAGCCCCCGCCGGCCTCGACGCCCACGACGTTCTGGAGGGCGTCCTGCAGCGTCCGCGCGCCGGTCCGGCGCAGCTCCTCGCCCGTCACGACTTCAACGGAGCCCGTCACGTCCATCGTGTCCTCGGGCGTCTTCGAGCCCGATACGACCATCTGGGCGGAAGCCGCCGGCGTGGGGACGCGCTGAGCCTGGGCGTCCGCGACCGGGGCGAGGGAGGCGGCGGCGGCGAGGGCGAGAGCGAAATAGGGTTTCACCGGACGATGTTAACTAAACTCCGCCCATGAGGATCGGAATCGACTTCGGCACGACGCACACGGTCGTCGCTCTCGTGGACCGCGGGAACTACCCCGTGGTGTCTTTCGAGGGGGGCGACTTCGTGCCGTCGCTCGTCGCGGCGCACGATGCGTCGGGCACGCTGCGCTGGGGATGGGACGCGGCCGCCGTGAGGCACGAGCCGGGCTGGACGGTTCTCCCCTCCGTCAAACGCCTCCTGAGCGACGCCGGGCCGTCGACGGAGGTCGCGGTGGGGCGGAGGCGCCTCCCGATCTCCGCCCTTCTCGAGGGCTTCTTCTCGGCGCTCCACCGCGAGCTCGTCGAGCGCTCGAACGCCGGCATCGCGGCGAACGACTCCATCACGGCAGCGGTGTCGGTTCCGGCGAACGCGTCGACGGCGCAGCGCTTCCTGACGCTCGAGGCGTTCAAGGGCGGCGGCTTCGCCGTGGAGGCGCTCCTGAACGAGCCGTCCGCCGCGGGCTTCGAGTACGCGCACCGCAACCGGCGCGACGGACGGCGCGAGCACCTCGTCGTGTACGACCTCGGCGGCGGCACGTTCGACGCGTCGCTGCTTCGCATGACGGGGAAGACGAACGAGGTCGTGGCGACGCACGGCGTCCAGCGCCTCGGCGGGGACGACTTCGACGAGGCGATCCTCGCGCTCGTGCTCGAGAAGGCCCACGCGCACGACGTCTCCGATGTCGAGCGAGCGCTCGTCCTCGAGGAATGCGTGCGGGCCAAGGAGTCCCTCTCCCCGAACTCGCGCCGGTTCCTCGTGGACCTGTCCGCTCTGGGGAAGGAGCCTCTCGTCTTTCCCGTCGACGAGGTCTGGGAGGTCTGCGTGCCGCTCGTCGCGCGCACGCTCGAGGCCGTCGGCGCGCTCGTCGAGGACGGAGGGGACGTTTCGTGGGCGGACGTCGCGTCGCTCTACGTCGTGGGCGGCGGCGGCCTCCTGCCGCTCGTGCCGCGCCTCCTGAAGGAGCGCTTCGGTGACAAGCGCGTGCGGCGCTCGCCGCACCCGTTCGCGGCGACGGCGATGGGCCTCGCCGTTTGGCTGGACCGCGAGGGCGGCTACGCGCTCGAGGACCGGCTGTCACGGCACTTCGGCGTCTTCCGCGAGAGCGGGGCGGGCGAGGACGTCGTCTTCGACACGATCTTCGAGAAAGGGACGCCGCTGCCCGCGCCCGGCGAGCCGCCCGCCGTCGTGACGCGCCGGTACCGCGCCGCGCACGACGTCGGCCACTTCCGGTTTCTCGAGTGCTCGCGCCTCACGGACGGACGCCCGGACGGCGACGTGACGCCGTGGGACGAGGGGTACTTCCCGTTCGATCCGGCGCTGCGCGCCGCGGACCTCGCCGTGGCGGAAGTGCGGCGGAGGGAGGACGGCCCCGAGGTCGCCGAGACCTACGCGCTCGGGAGCGAGGGCGCGATCACGGTCACGGTGACCGACGCGAAGGACGGCTTTGCGCGGACGTTCCGGCTGACGCGCTGATCCGGACGCTGGCGCGGCGGAGATCGGGTCGCATTTCGGGCCTCCGGCGTGAGAAGATCCCCTTGAAAAGAGGACAAACCGTGAAGCGATTCCGACGGGTTTTCCCTGCCGCGTGTGGTTTCTGTCTCGCCGTCGCTCTCGCGGCCGGTCCTGCGGCAGCCGCGACGCCGCCGATCTGCGAGTTCAACAGCTTCATGCAGGTCGACCAGAATGCGAAGGCCGTGGTGGGAGAGAAATACCCGTTCTGGCTCACGCTGTCGCATCCGGACAGCCGGTACTTCGGGCAGACCATCTCCGTGTCGGCGACCGTGGACTGGGGCGACGGCTCCGTCGAAACGTCGCCCCCGAAAGCGTTTGGCCAGAAATTTGGCAGCGCCTACTTCGGGGGGCAGGTGGAGCACGTATACAAGAGGACGGGCAAGTTCACCGTGAAGATCCTGCGCGGCACCGTGAACGGCCAGGCGTGCCCGCTCGGGCAGTTCAAGGCGTGGGAGGCCGGCTTCGGAGCGCCGACCGTGACCGTGATCGCGGGCCTGGCACAGGCGCAGGTTGTCCACGCCGTCCCGTCGTCAGGGGCCGCGGCGCTCGCGCAGAAGAAGGCACTCCCTCTCCCGACCCCGACGCCGCTGCCGGCCTCCGTCTCCGCGACCTCGCGGAAGGCGAAAGTCTTCGTCCCGACGCCGACGCCCATAAAGACGTACTCGATTCCGAGGTGAGGACGCGGCCGGCGTTCAGCGCACGGCGTTCTTGTAGATCTTCCCGTCCTTGACGATCACGAGGAAGTTCTTCGCGGGATCGGCAATCAGCTTCAGGTTGGCGATCGGGTCGCCGTCCACGAGGAGCAGGTCGGCCAGGGCGCCCTCCGCGACGACGCCGAGCCTGCCGGGATACGGGCTGCGCAGGCCGGAGAGCGCGAGCATCTCCGCGTTGTCCGCCGTCGCCATCCGCAGGATCTCGGCCGGCGTGTACCAGCGGACCATCTTCGCGAGCTGGTCCCCCTGTGTCGCGGCGACGGCCGCGTCGAACAGCGTATCGGTCCCCCATGCCGTCTTGATCCTGAATTTCTTCGCGAGGGCGTAGGCCGTGTCGGTGCCCTTGAACATCTCGAGCTGCTTGGCGCGGTTCGGCGAGCCCTCCGGGAACGCCGACGGGCGGTCGTCGAGGAACGGCTGGAGGCTCCACCAGATTCCCTTTTCGGCCATCAGCTTCGCGGTCGCGTCGTCGAGGAGCTGTCCGTGGTCGATGCACTTGACGCCTGCCTCGATCGCCTGCTTCACGGCGCGCGGCGTGTAGGCGTGAACGGTGACGTACGTGCCCCAGTTCTCGGCCGCCTCGACGGCGGCGCGCAGCTCGCCGACGGTGTACTGCGTGACGTCGAGCGGATCGTAGCTGGACGAGACGCCGCCGCCGGCCATCAGCTTGATCTGCGAGGCGCCGAGCGCGAGCTGCTCGCGCGCGCGCAGGCGCACCGTCGCGGCGTCGTCCGCGATGGCGGCGGCGCCGACGCGCTCGCTGTACGTGTAGTCGCCGGGCCGCGCCGGCAGGTCGTTCGGAAGGCGGAAGTCGCCGTGGCCGCCCGTCTGCGAGATGAACGCGCCGGAGGGCCAGATCCGCGGACCGGCCGCGAGGCCGGCGTCGATGCCGCTCTTGAGGCCGAAGATCGGGCCGCCGAGGTCGCGGACGCTCGTGAAGCCGCGCAGGAGCATGTCGTTCGCGGCCTTGACCGCGGCGACGTTCACGAAGCCGATGTCGCTCATGAGGATCGCGGCCTGCGGGATCGTCGCGAACATCAGGTGCGTGTGGGCGTCGATCAGCCCCGGCATCAGCGTCCGGCCGCCGCCCGCGATCCGGGTCACGGCCGAGCCGGCGGGAGCGGCGACGGGAGCCGTCGAGATCGACTTGATCACGTTTCCGACGACGAGAACGTTCGACGGCGCCGAGAGGCGGGCCGACGTGCCGTCGAAGATGCGGACGTTCTCGAAGAGGACGGCGGACGGCGGAGGGGCCTGTGCAGGGGCGGGTTGCGCCGCGACGCAGCCGAAAAGGGCGAGGATCGAGAGGGCATCCTGGGGGCGGAATTTCATGAGGTCTCCTGCTGTCCCTACGCCCGTCAGGGCTCCCGGGGTTTGGCTCTAGGGCGCCGTTCGCTCCTCGATCCTGAGGACGAGCAGCGTGCGGTCGTCGTCGGTCTCGTCGTGCCCGGTGTGCGCGCGCTGCGAGGCGAGAATGCGGTCCCGCAGCGCTGCGGCCGAGCCGCCGGCGCCCTCGCGGAGGCACTGTTCGAGCCTCACGAAGCCCCAGGGCTCTCCGCCTTCCTCACCCTTCGCGGCCTCGACGAGGCCGTCCGAGTAGACGACCCAGAGGTCGCCGGGAAGAAGCGGGGCCGTCACGGTCTGCCAGCCGGGCGGCAGCGCGACGCCGAGCGGGCGCGCCGCGTTCACGAGCGCCTCGACGGTCCCGTCGGGCCGCACGCGGTACGGGTACGGGTGGCCGGCGTTCGTGAACGACACCGTCGCCGTGCCGAAGTCGAAGGCGAGGTAGGCGAGCGTCACGAACGTCCGCGGGTCCGTCGAGCGGACGACCTCGACGTCGAGAAGCTCCATGAGCCGCGTCCCGGAGGCCCCGGTCTTCGCGAGGGCCGAGAGCGCCGCTTTCGAGGCCGCCATCACGATGCCCGTCGGAAGCCCGTGGCCGGAGACGTCCGCCACGACGACGGTCAGCGTCTTCGCGTCGCCCGAGAGGTCGTAGAAGTCGCCGCCGATCGCGGCCGCCGGCCGGAAGTCGACGGCGATCGAGACGCCGGGGAAGGAGAAGCCCGCCGGCGGAAGGAGCCGCCGCTGCAGGTCGCGCGCGACCTCGAGCTCGCGCTCGAGCGCCTCCTTCTCGGCCCGCGCCGCGACGCTCGCCGCGAGGCGCTCGGCCATGTGGTTGAAGCTCCCGACGAGCGCCGCGAGCTGGTCGTGCCCCTTGAGGAGGGCGCGGTGGCCGAAGTTGCCCTTCTCGATCTCGCCGAATCCCGTGGACAGCCTCCGCGTGGCGCGCGCGATCCGGTAGACGAGCAGGCCGGCGACGAGGGACGCGAGAAAGAAGACGACGAGCGTCGCGATCCCGAGGCCGCCCACGACCGCGAGGACGACGCGGCTCATCGGGACGTGCTCCGACCCCGCGACCGTCACGTCGCGGAACAGCTCCGACGCTTCCCGTGCGAGGGACGTGCGGACGAGAAAGAGGACCGGCTGCTTTTCGAGAGGCCGGCCGGTTTCCGCGTCGTGGACGCTCTCGCGCAGGAACAGGGGAAACGCGCTCCAGCGTCCGCTCCACGGCCCCGAGCCCGCCGGGGGCGCGGCCGTTTCGCCGCCGGTCTCGCCCTCGCCCCCCGAATCGGCTTCCCGCGAGAGGCTGACGCCCTTCTGCCTGCCGCCCGTGTCGAGCGAGAAGCGCACGCCGCCCTTGGGCACGTCGACGGTCTCTTCCTTGACCTTCACGGCCCCGAGGAGGCGGATCACGTTGCCGGTCTCCTTCTCGAGATCGCGGCGGAGGCCGGAGTCGAGCCGCTCCGTCAGGAGGAACGGCCCGTCCGGCCGGGGCACGACGGCGACCTCGTAGATCTCGGACCCCTGCTTGACGAGGTACACGCCGCGTTCCTTCATCCAGGGGCGCGGGGCGACCGCGGCCGGCGCGGCCGGGCCGCGGAGCGCGAGATCCCGCGCGCGGCTGAGGAGGCCCGCGTTCCGCCTCGCGAGCGCGGCCTCGACGCGGCGCGTCCCGAGCTGGCCCGCGACGACGAGGAGGCCCGCGTAGACGAAGAACGCCGCGAAGACGACGGCGGACATCAGGAGAAGGTACGAGACGACGAGCCGGCTCCCGACCCGCCACAGGAGGCCGCGCAGGAGCGCGCGGATGGCGGTCACGCAGAAGACGGCGCCGCCGAAGATGAGGAGGACGGCCCCGAGTCCCGCCCACGGCGTCTCGTCGCGCGCAAGCGTCACGACGAGGACACCCGCGGCCGTGAGCAGGCCGCTGACCTTGAACGTGCGCGAGAGCCTCATCGGGGCACGCGCGGGTCCGCGGGCGGCGCGGCGGGCTCGAGGGCCTTCGCCTCCGCCGCGAGGTACGTCGTCTGCGTCGGAAACGCGAAGCCGCTGCCGGCTTTCTCGACGGCGTGCATGAGCGAGAGGAGAAGCTCCTCCTGCACGCCGAGGAACGTCGCCCAGTCGGGCGCGAGGACGTACGCGTACACCTCCACGTCGAGCGTGTAGGCGCTCAGCTTCAGGAAGCGCACGCGCGCGGTCGCGGGCTCGACGCGGGGGTCGGCGGCGAGCCGCGCGCGGCAGCCGTCGAGGACGGCCTGCATCTGCGCGGCCGTGGTCTCGAAGGTGAGGCCGAGCGTGTGCCGGAACAGGAACTTGTCGCGTCGGCTCAGGTTCTCGATCTGCGAGGTCATCATCATCCCGTTCGGGATCGAGACGACGGTCCGCTCGAACGTGCGGATCCTCGTCGCGTAGAGCGTCACGTCCTCGACCTCGCCCTGCACGGTCCCGACCTTCACGACGTCGCCCACGCGCAGGATCTTGTCCGTGAGGACGACGACGCCTCCGAACAGGTTCTCGAGGCTCTTCTGGGCCGCGAAGGCGACCGCGATGCCGCCGATCCCGAGGCCCGCGAGCGTCGCGGTGAGGTTCACGCCGAGGACGCCGAGAGCCGCGATGGCGGTCCCGAGGACGACGATTCCCTGCAGGACGCGGCGGCCGATCGTGAGCGAGGACGTGGCGGCCTGCCCCGAGGCGAGGAGGCGCATCGTCGCCCGCGACGTCAGAAAGCCGACGAGCTGGACGAGGAGCCAGCCGACGGCGAAGACGAGCGCGAGGCGCACGCCGCGGGCGTAGGCGTACCGGCCGAGGAGCGGGAGACCGATGCGGTCGACGCAGAAGGCGTGGAGGGGAATCGCGACGAGGAGGGCGAGCGGCGCGCGGAAGGACGCGAGGCCGTTCCGGAAGTCGGCAAACGCCGTGCGGCGGCTCGCCGTCCGGTCGACGAGGCGGGCCGCGCCGTACACGAGGAGCCGCGCGACGAGCCAGGCGGCGGGCAGCAGCGCGAGAAACGCGAGGATCTGCCAGAGGCGGAACGAACCCCCGAACTGCCTGCGGAGAGGCGACGGCATGATCCGGTCCAGCTCCGGGACGGAGAGGTCTTTGAAGGCGGCCGGGACCTCGCGGAGCGTCTGCGACGAAACGAGCCAGATCGCGGGGCCCTCGGCCGGCCGCGTCCGGGCAAGGAGCACGTCGAAGGACTCGTCCCCGTGGTCGACCGATCCCGCGCGCTCGTAGTCGGGCCCGAGCCCGTCGTCCACGTTGCTGAGCGGGGTCCGGCTGAGCTTCTCGAGGTCGCCCGTGAACCGCTCGTCGACGACGGCCTTCAGCTCCCGGGCGATCTGCTCCCGCGACAGCTTCGCGCCTTTCGGCCACTGGAGGTACTCGGCGGCCGCCGTCCAGTTCTCCCTCGCGGCGGCGCGCATGAAGCCGAGGAACGCGCCGTACGGCGTCTCGCGCTTGTAGGGGTCGCCAGGCGTCTCGGCGGACGGCGCCGGCGCCGGCGTCGGGGAGAGCCCGGGGATCTGCGCCGCGAGCGGCCCGGCAGCGAGAAAGGCGGCGCCGAGGACGGCGGCAAGAGCGCTGGCGGCAAAGAAGCGTCGGATCGGGAGCGTCATCGGTTTTCCAGCCTACCGCAACGACGTCAGAAGGGGTCCGGCCCGTCCATCGCGCTCGCGGGCGGCTCCGGGCGGCGCGGCGGGCGGACGACCGTGACGGAGCAGTCGGCCTTCGAGGCCACCTCGGCGGAGACGCTCCCGAGAATCGAGCGGCGCACGGAGTCCGTCCGGGCGCCGATCACGACGTGGTCGACGTGGTTCGCCTCGACGTACTCGAGGATGGCCTCGGCGGGGTCCCTCGCCTCGAGGACGTGGAACGTGAGGCGCGTCTCGCCGATCGCGAGAGGCCGGGCCCAGTGCTTGAGCTCGACGAGGCGCTCCACGTGCTTGTTGCGGCCCGCTTCGTCCAGCGTCGTGTCGATCCCGATGCGGCGCTGCTTGAGGACGTTCAGGATCGCGAAGCGCGCGCCCGGGACGATCTCGATGAGGCGCCGGATCGTCACGCGCAGCGCCTCGAGGAGCTCCTCGTCGCCGTCGAGGTCCACGGCGGCCATCACGATGGGGGTGTCGGCCTTCGGAGGCGCGATCTCGCGGAGCGCGATGGGACGCACCTCGGGGTTGAACCGGCGGCGGATCCGGGCGCTCCACGAGTCGCGCTCGAGCTTCTCGGAGCGCGCGGTGAGCTTGACCTGGTCCGGGTGGGCGAGGTCGAACGCGAGATACGCGGCCGTCGGGTAGCGGCGCAGCGGGTCGACCTCGAGGCAGCGCAGGACGACCTCCTGGAGCCACGGCGGGTAGTCCGCCTTCAGGCGTCGGGGCGGCACGGGATCCCACCAGAGCCGTTTCTTCAGGGCGCGGGCGCCCTTCGGGTCGCCGAACGGGCGAA
The DNA here is from genome assembly GCA_016716715.1 of Acidobacteriota bacterium. Lineage (NCBI taxonomy): Bacteria > Pseudomonadati > Acidobacteriota > Acidobacteriota bacterium. Next base: position 551,388 of record JADJVE010000001.1, read on the forward strand.
CGCCCGTGGAGAAGAAGTAGAGGAGGACGCCGAGCGCGAAGATGTCGCTTCGCGGGTCGGTGCGGTTGCCGAGGATCTGCTCGGGCGCCATGTAGGGCGCCGTGCCGTACGGCACCCGGAACTCCTCGCCCATGAGGTCCGGAAGCTGGTCGTGGTGCGCGAGGCCGAAGTCCACGAGCGCGGCCTCGCCGCTCTCGCGCATGATGATGTTCGAGGGCTTGATGTCGAGGTGGACGACGTTCTGGTGGTGGAGGTCGAGCAGGGCGGCGGCGACCTTGATCCCGATCCTCGCGACCTCGGCGTAGGGGAGCGGGAGCTCGTCGAGCCTCGTGAGGAGCGTTTTCCCGTCGATGCGCTCCATCACGATGTAGGGCTGCACGGCGAAGTCGCCCGAGGCGACGAACTTCGGCACGTGGATGCCCGACAGGCGCGGCAGGATCATCTGCTCCATCTCGAAGCCGACGATCGCGGCCGGGTCCTCGCCCTCGAGGAGCGCGGGGACCTTCATGAGGAGATCCATCGAGATCCCGGGGCGCTCCACGCGCCGCAGCGTCGCCATCCCCCCGGTGTGGAGGAGGTCCCCCACGACGAACCCGTCGATCACGGCGCCCTTCTGGACGCGGATGCGGACGTTCACGTGCTCACTGGCCCCACGTGAGGCGCTCGGCGTACATGTCGGGCAGGGCGGCGCGCCGGATCTTCTTCGCGGCCTCTTCGACCTCGTACGGGACGCGGTGGTACGTGATTTCGGCGCGAGCCGTGTCGACGAGCGCCCAGCACGCGGCCGGGTTCCCGTCGCGCGGCTGCCCGACGGAGCCCATCACGGCGAGCCAGCGCCGCTGCGGCAGAAGGGGGATCGCGATGCCCGGCACGGGCCGGAACGGGATGAGCTTGAGCGTCTCGGACATGTTGTAGACGGTTGGCCGGTGCACGTGGCCGCAGAACGTGACGCGCCGGCGCGTCGCCTTGAGGCTGCGCGCCGCGTCCGCGGCGTCCGTCACGTACGTCCAGCGCGCCGGCGCCGCGGCGTCCGCATGGACGAACAGGCAGTCGCCCTCCTCGAGCGTCAGGGGAAGCGCGGCGAGGAACGCGCGCTGCTCGGGCCCGAGCTGGTTGCGCGTCCACTCGAGCCCGGACTCGACGGAGGAGTCCATCGTCGGGGTCCTCCCGCCCACCGCGGCGTCGTGGTTGCCCTGCAGCGCGATGCCGACGCCTTTCGCGACGCGGTCCATGATCGTCGACACGACCCAGTCGGGGTCGGCCCCGTAGTTCACGTAGTCGCCCAGGAAGACGAGCCGCTCGGCGTGACGCGCGGCGGCGTCGGCGAGGCAGGCCTCGAACGCCTCCCGGTTGGCGTGGATGTCCGCCATGAGCGCAAGCCGCATCGTCGGAGCGTATCGCGACGGGGATCGGCCCGGGAGAGGGAGGTGGTACCGCGTACGAGATTTGAACTCGTGATCTCCGCCTTGAGAGGGCGGCGTCCTAACCGCTAGACGAACGCGGCACGTTTTCCCACCACGAAGAGGCGTCCCCACGTGCGCGGGGACGCGGAATTTAGCACGGGCGGCGGCGCGGCCACAAATCGCGCGGGGAGGAGGAGAATCCCCCCATGGAATTCGGAATTCTCGGCCTCGAGCTCTCGGGCAAGACGACGATCTTCTCCCTCCTCACCGGCCACCAGACAGCGGCGACGCCGCACAAACGCGAGGCCCACGTCGGGATCGCGCACGTCCCCGACGCGCGGCTGGACCGGCTCACGGCGATGTTCAAGCCGAAGAAGCACACGCCGGCGACCGTCAAGTTCGTGGACGTCCCCGGCGTGGCGAAGGGCGGAGCCCAGAGCCTGAACCTCCCCGAGCTGCGCCAGATGGACGGCCTCGCCGTCGTCGTGCGCGCGTTCGCCTCCGACGCGATCCCGCACCCCGAGGGGTCCGTGGACCCGGCGCGCGACCTCGAGCTCCTCGAGACCGAGATGCTCCTCGCGGACCTCTCCGTCGTCACGAACCGCCTCGAGCGCGTCGAGAAGGACATGGCGAAGAAGAAGACGCCCGAGCTCCAGACCGAAAAGGACCTCCTCGTGCGCTTCAAGGCCGCGCTCGACAAGGGCGAGCCGCTGCGCGGCTTCGACGTCCACGTCGAGGAGGAGAAGTACGTCAAGGGGTTCGGCCTCCTGACGCGAAAGCCCATGCTCGTGATCCTGAACGCGGGCGAGGGCGACGCCGGCGACCTCGCGGGCGCGCTCGCGAAGGCGAAGCTCGACGCATGGAAGGGCAAGCCGCACGTCGCGTTCAGCGCCGTCTCGGCGCCGATCGAGCAGGAGATCGCCGCGATGGCGCCGGAGGACCAGGCCGAGTTACTCAAGGGCCTCGGCCTCCCGGACCGCGCGCTCGACCGGCTGCTGCGCGCCGCCTACGACCTCCTCGGCCTCATGTCGTTCCTCACGGCGGGCGAGGACGAGTGCCGCGCGTGGTCGATCCCGAAGGGGACGCACGCGGCGAAGGCCGCGGCCGCGATCCACACGGACTTCGAGAAGCACTTCATCAGGGCCGAGGTCGTGCCGTTCGAGACGCTCGTCGAGGCCGGGGGCTCGCTCGCCCAGTGCAAGACGCATGGCACCCTGCGCGTCGAGGGCCGCGACTACGTCGTGAAGGACGGCGACGTCATCAACTTCCGGGTGAGCGCGTAGCGCGGGAGCCGCCCGGCCTAGAATTCGTCTCAAATCGGAGGATCCATGAGACGGCTCGTTCTCGCGGCGCTTCTGCTCGCGTTTCCGCTTTCCGCCCAGCCCGCTGCGCCGGGAGCCAGGCCGCCCGTCCTCGCTCCGCTGGACGCGCTGTACCCGGACCTCGACGCGCTCTACGTCGACCTTCACCGGACGCCGGAGCTCTCACTCCACGAGGAGAAGACCGCCGCGAAGATGGCGGCCCGGCTCAGGGCCCTCGGCTTCGAGGTGACCGAGCGCGTCGGGGGGTGGGGCGTCGTGGGCGTCCTCCGGAACGGGAAGGGGCCGACCGTCCTCGTGCGGACGGACATGGACGCGCTCCCCATCAAGGAGCAGACGGGCCTCTCGTACGCGAGCACGGTGACGGCGAAGAACGACGCGGGGGAGACCGTGCCCGTCATGCACGCCTGCAGCCACGACATCCACATGACCTCGTGGATCGGAGCCGCCACTCTTCTCTCGCGCGCGAAGAACCGCTGGAGCGGCACGCTCGTTTTCGTCGCCCAGCCCGCCGAGGAGATGCTCCAGGGCGCCGAGGCCATGGTGAAGGACGGCCTCTTGACGCGCTTCCCGAAGCCGGACTTCGTGCTCGGCCTGCACGGCTCGAATTTCATCCCCGCGGGCCAGATCGGGATCGTCGCGGGTCCGGCATCCGCGGCCTCGAACGCCGTGGACATCACGTTCTACGGGCGGGGCGGGCACGGAGCGATGCCGCATCGCACGATCGACCCGGTCGTGATGGCGGCGCGCGCCGTCGTCACGCTTCAGACGATCGTCGCCCGCGAGGTGAATCCGTTCGACCCCGCCGTCGTGACGGTCGGGACGTTCCACGCCGGGACGAAGCGCAACGTCATCCCCGACGAGGCGAAGCTCGAGCTGACGGTCCGGTCCTACAAGGCCGAGGTCCAGAAACACCTCCTCGAGGCGATCGAGCGCATCGCGAAGGCGGAAGCGGCGGCCGCCGGCGCGCCGCGTGCGCCCGCGGTGACGCTGGACCCGAAGGAGGCGTCCGAGGTGGTCGTCAACGACCCCGCGCTGACGGCGCGGCTCGGCGCGTCCCTGCGCCGGTCGCTCGGCAGCGACGTCGTGGTCCCGATCGACCCGACGCCGTCCTCGGAGGACATCGGCGTCTACGGCCGCGTCGCGGGCGTCCCGTCCGTTCAGCTCCGCGTGGGCGCACCCGAGGCGGCCGTGTACGCGAAGGCGAAGGCCGAAGGGAAGCTGCCGCCCGGACCGCACAACGGCGGATTCAAGCCGGACAAGGAGCCCACGATTCGCGGCGGCGTCACCGCGCTGACGCTCTCCGTGCTGGAGCTCTGCGCCCCGGCGGCGAAACTCTAGGCGCTCCCGTCAGTCCTTCTGGAACGCCCAGCGGAAGATCTCGGGCAGCGTCGGCTTCTTGCCGTACATGAGGATGCCCACGCGGTAGACCCGTCCCGCGAACCACGCGACGGCCCAGATCGTCAGGACGAGGATCGTGACGGAGACGCCGATCTGCCAGAGCGGTGGCGTCTGCACGCTGATGCGCATGAACATCATGAGCGGCGCCGTGAACGGGAAGAACGAGAGCACCGTCGCGAGGCGGCCGTTCGGCTGGTTGAACGCGAAGAACCACGTCGTCGACGTGAGGATGAGCATCATGCCGGGGATCATCACGAACTGCTGCGCCTCCTGCTCCGTGTTGAACGGGGCCGAGAGCGCGGCGTAGAGAGACGCGTACAGGAAGTAGCCGAGCACGAAGAAGAGGACGAACGCGCCGATCGTCGCGACCGGGATGTGGGGGAGCCCCTCGCCCATGCCGGCGAGCGCGGCGACGCCCGGCAGCGTGATCGCGATCGCGAGGGTGGCCCACACGGTGTATTGCGTGAGGCCGACGAGCCCGATCCCGAGGATCTTTCCGAGCATGAGCGTCGTCGGCCGGATCGACGAGACGATGACCTCGACGATGCGGTTGTTCTTCTCCTCGAGGACGCCGCGCATGATGTAGGCGCCGTACACGAAGATCGAGATGTAGATCAGGAAGAAGAACGTCGCCGAGATCGCGAGGTTCATTCCGACGTTTTTGCCGCTCTCGCCGCTCTCGACCTCCTTCGCCTCGTGCGGCTCGAGGTCGACGCGCAGGCGCGCGGCCTCGTAGACCTTCGGGTCGACGCCCTTGTCCTTGAGGCGCTCCTTCGTCGCGGCCCGCGACAGGAGGCTCGCGATCTGCTCGCGCATGACGACCTCCGCCTTCACGCTCTGGGCGCGCCACTCGGCGTGGCCCGTCTCGAGCGTCTTCGGCGTCAGGACGATGTAGGCCTTGATCTTCTCGGACTGGACGTCCTTGTTGAGCCGCGTGCGGACGTCGGGCAGCGTCTCGGGCGTCGCGTCCACCTTGAAGAGGTCGAGCTGCGTCGCGATCTTCTGGCTGCGGCTCTCGTTCATCTTCTCGGTGACGGACTTCTCGTCGACCTTCGTCGTCGTCGCCTTCTCTTCCTTATTCGGCTTCTCGGCGTCCCCGTCCGACGGCCGCGCCTTGTACTCGGCGACGAGCGGCTCGTAGAGGCGGCCGGAAAGGTCGACGACGGCGATCCGGCCCTTCGCGACGAGCGTCCTGGTCAGCGCGACCTGGATGAAGATCATGCCGAGGCCGAGCGTCGGGATCAGGAATGTCGCGACCCAGAATGCCTTCCCGCGCACCTGCTGGAGGTACTCGCGCTTGATGACGGCGACAAGCTTGGAATCCATGGCTACTTCAGCTCCTCGGCGGTCGGCGCCTGAAGACCCGACTCCTGGACGCACTTGATGAAGATGTTCTCGAGCTCGGGCTCGGGCTCGACGGGCGGCGGCAGCGGGACGCGGCCCCGGTAGGAGATCTTGATCTCCTTGACCGTGCCGTCCAGGAGCTTCTGCGCGCGGTAGAGGAGCGCGATCCTCTCGCAGAGGCGCTCGGCCTGCTCGAGGACGTGCGTCGAGAAGACCACCGTCTTGCCCTGCTTCTTGAACGCGGTCAGGAAGTCCTTCACGAGGACGACGTTGATCGGATCGAGGCCGCTGAACGGCTCGTCGAGGATGAGGATCTCCGGGTCGTGGACGATCGTCCCGAGGAACTGGACCTTCTGCTGCATGCCCTTGCTGAGCTCCTCGGTCTTCTTCTGGAGCCACGGGCGCAGGTCCATCGAGTCGATCCACGGCGAAAGGCGTTTCATCGCGGTCGCCTTGTCGACGCTCTTGATCGCGGCGAAGAACAGCAGCTGGTCGATGACCTTCATCTTCCGATAGAGGCCGCGCTCCTCGGGCAGATAGCCGATCCGCTCCTGGAGCTTCTCGTTCATCACCTCGCCGAGGACGCGGATCTCGCCCTCGTCCGGCTTCGTGATGTTCATGATCATGCGGATCGTCGTCGTCTTGCCGGCGCCGTTCGGGCCGAGGAGGCCGAACGTCACGCCGTGGGGGATCTCGAGGTCGAGCTTGTTCACGGCCGTGAACTTGCCGAAGCGCTTCACGACACCGTGGAGCGAGATCGCGGCGGTCATGGAATTCTTTTCCTCCTGCGAGAAGCCGGAGAGATATACGGGCGGGCGAGGGTGAAGTTTAGGTCCGCGGGAGACGGCGCCGCTAAACGCCCTTTCCGGCAGGGACTTGCGCCGCGCCCCGGAGTTCGCTATGGTCCGCTGCCCGCGATCCCCGCGTGCGCCCATAGCTCAACTGGACCAGAGCGTTTGACTACGGATCAAAAGGTTGGGGGTTCGAGTCCTCCTGGGCGCACCACTCGATTTCACGGCAATATAGGCGTGAGGTGGCTCGTGAACGGATCGCTGCGTTCGACTCTTCTGCTCTCCTCCGCCTTGCTGCTCGCGCCCGGCTGCTCGTCAGGGCCGGTCGAGGTCAAGGCCGTCCCCGAAGCCCGCGCCGACGCGGCGTGCCCCTCGGGCCCCGGCGGGCGGCTGACCGGAAACTCCTTCTCCCGGCAGAGGAACGGAAAGCTGGTTTCGGGAGCGAGCCGGCCGGTTTACCTCGATCCCGCCACCCGCTACTCGGCCGCGGTCTTTCGGGCGATCGTCGAGCATCAGAACAAGAAGAGCTTCTTCAAGGCCGAGAAGGAAAGCGGGACGGTCGTGCCCGACCCCGCCATGCTCAAGTGCCGGCGGATCGTTCAGGCGGACGCCGAGGGCAGGTTCACGTTCACGGACGTGCCGGCCGGCTCGTACTTCGTCTCGTCGTACGTGTCGTGGATCAAGCCTGACGGGGAACACGAGTGGGTCGGGATGTGGAACCTCAGCCCCGTCGTCATTTCCGCCGACGGGAAGGCCGTCGACGTGGTCCTGAGCGGCGGCCCGGAGACGATCGCGGATCCGCCCGCGCCGCGCCGCTGATCCGGGGAGGCTCGGCTCTCCGCTCCTCAGCGAACGTTGCTGATCGAGTTCTTGACCGTGTCGTGCTTCGTTTTCATGATCTTCGAAACGGCCGTGTAGGAACGATTCTCGTCCTGCATCTGCCTCTGGAGCTGGAGGTACTGCAGGTTGAAGCTCATCTGCGTCTCCTGCATCTGTTTCGTCGCCTGAAGGAGCTGGTTCTGCGAGCTTCCTCCCGCCGCGGCGCCGATGGCTGACCCGATCTTTCCAATCTCCGCAGCCTTCGCCGAAAGCTTCGCGTAGAGCGTGGAGAGCTTCTCGGCGGCCTCGCGATATTTCTGAAAGTGGCTGTCGAGGGAGGCGAGATCGGCGCCGGTCTCGCTGATGTACCGCTCGGCCGCCTGAGCGCCGCCCGCCGAAGCCTTGGGCGGGGCGGGGACTTCTGCCGCCGCCCGACCGGAGGCGGCGCCCGCGAGCGCCATGACGACGGACACGGATCGGGCCCACTTGAACATCTCGCACCTCCGTGGCAGCTTTCCGCGACTATCGCACGCGGAGGGCGCCGGCATCCCGTAATCTCCGGGGCGTGGAGCACGCGTCCGACGTCCGTTTCATGCAGCAGGCGCTCGCCGCGGCGCGACGCGCGCCTCTCCACGCCGACGTGCCCGTCGGCGCGGTCGTCGTGAAGGACGGCGCCGTGATCTCGCGCGCGTGGAACGCGCGCGAGAAGGGCGCCGACCCGACCGCGCACGCCGAGGTCCTCGCGATCCGCAAGGCCGCCAGGAAGCTCGGCTCGTGGCGGCTCGACGGCTGCACGCTCTACGTCACGCTCGAGCCCTGCGCGATGTGCGCCGGGGCGATCGTCCTCTCCCGGCTCCCGCGCCTCGTCTACGGCGCCTCCGACCCGAAGGCGGGGTTCGTGGGCTCGCTCGGCGACCTCTGCCGCGATCCGCGCCTCAACCACCGGCCGGCCGTCACCGCCGGCGTCCTCGCGGAGGAGTGCGGGAGAATCCTCGTGGAATTCTTCCGTGAAAAACGCCGGACCGCCCGCGCCGCCCGCTGAGAACGGATTCGAGGCCCCCGAGGCGCCCGCGCTGCGCTGTCCGTCCTGCGGGGCCGCCGTGCGCGAGGGCGACCGCGCGTGCTCGCATTGCGGGTCGCTCCTCGCGACGCGGCGCTGCATCGCGTGCTTCGCGCTCTCCCCGCGCGACGCCGAGAAGTGCGTGCGCTGCGGCGCGCTTCTGCCCGCCGAGGCGCTGAACGCCGTCCCAGGGACGTGTCCGGACTGCAAGGCGGGCTTCGTGGCGCGGCAGGCGGGAGTCGCGGGCTTCTCCGAGTGCCCGCGCTGCGGCGGGCTCTTCCTGGTTCGGGCGTCGTTCGACGCGGTCGTCAAGGATGCCGCGACGCGCGAACTGGCGCGCGCTCTTGACGCCCGCCCGGAGCGGGTCGCCCCGGAACGCGGCTTCCGCTACCGCGCGTGCCCCGTCTGCCGGAAGTTCATGAATCGGTCGAACTTCGGCGCCGGCTCGGGCGTCATCGTGGACGTCTGCGGGCACCACGGCGCCTTCCTCGACCGCGGCGAGCTCACGCGCATCGTGGACTTCGTCGAGAAGGGCGGCTGGGAGAGGGTCAAGAAGAGAGAAAAACAAAGAATGGAAGAAGAGATATCTGCTTTAGAAAGTAGAAAGAGGGGGGCGTCGGAGCTGGGCCCGACCCCGGCGCCGTTCCCTTCGGGCGACGAAGGACACCTCGGGGACGTTCTCGCGTTTCTGGGTCGCCTCTTCCTCTGACCCGGCCCGATCGGGTAACCTCCGCGGTCTGCCGCGCTGCGGACAGGTGTCCGAGTGGTTTAAGGAGCACGGTTGGAAGCCGTGTGTAGCTGAAAGGTTACCGTGGGTTCGAATCCCACCCTGTCCGCCAGTTTTTTCGCCCTTCGAGGTCAGCTCCGGCACGCGATGTGCACTCCCGTGCGGGGGTCCGTCCGTTCCGGCACCTCCGAAAGGAGACCTCTTCGATGAAGAGATCGCCCGCCGCCGCCCTCCTCGCCGTGTTCGCCTCGGTCCTCGCAGCCCCGGCCTATGCCGCCGGTCCCCTCCTCGAAAAGGACGTCGACGTCCCGCGCGCGACGCGGATCGAAGTCGGCCTCGCGTGGGAGAAGTGCACGCTGATCGACGTCGAGTCGCACAACGCGCCGGACGAGAAGATGGTGCAGTCCGCGAAGGCGAATGATCCCAAGGACCTCACGTTCCTCCTCCTGCGCTTCCGCTACGCGAACGCCGACTGGGTCGACCACCGGGTGCGCCTGACTGCCGTCCTCCTGAACGCCGAGGGCAACGTCGTCGGCGACGCGAGCCATACGGCGACGATGGACAAGGGCCAGAAGAACGACACGATCAGCTTCGCGATGAAGATCAAGACCGTCGACTGGCCGGAGGCGAAGAAGCTCCGTGTGACGGCCAGCTTCCTGAAGTAGCGCGATCCCGCTCTTTCCCCTATGATCCGCGGCTCCGATCGGCCGGACCGTGCGGTGAGGTGCTGGAGTGGTTGATCAGGACGGTCTCGAAAACCGTTTTACCCGAAAGGGTAACGTGGGTTCGAATCCCACCCTCACCGCCAGCTGATCAGGCCGGACCCCGGTCGTCCCCCGGGGCTCCCTTCCAGCGGTTGTGAAGCCAGAGCCAGTTGTGCGGCCGGCGCCGCACGGCCTCCTCGATCTTCAAAGTGAAGGCCGCGACGTCTTCCACCTCGTTCCCCGTCACCGGGAGAGGCGCGGAGACGACCGCCCGGTGGCGGGCGGTGCCCTCCCGCCAGTACTCGACGAAGTGGACCGGGCAGCCGGCTTTCGCCGCCGCGACGGCGATCGACGGCGAGGTCAGGGCGGGGCGGCCGAAGAACGGCACGGCGACGCCGCGCGAAAACCTCTGGTCGATGATGAAGACGACGATCTCTCCCTTTCCAAGAAGCTCGAGCGCCCGCCGCATCGTCCCGCGCTCGTTCGGCAGGAGGCCGAGCCCGTAGGCGATGCGGACGCGTTCGATGAGCGCGGCGGCGGATTTCGAGCTCGGGATCTTCACGACGAGCGACGCCTTGAGCCCCGTCTCGCGCGCGATGAGGGCCCCGACGAGGTCCCACGAGCCGAGGTGGCCCGAGTAGAGGAGCGCCCCCTGGCCCGCGGCCTGCTTCTCGGCGATCGGCTCCATGCCCTCCAGCGAGAGAACGACGCTCCCGCGGACACGCTCGTCGTGCAGGAGCTCGAAGTACCCGAGGATGAGCTCGACCATCATCTGGCGGAGCGGGGCGCCCGGCGGGACGCCCGGGAACGCGCTCCGGAAGTTGCGGACGGCGAGGCCCCGCCGGATCGGGATGAAGAGCCACCAGAGCCACGCGGCGGCCCCCGAGAACCCCGCCGCCACGGCGAGCGGCGTGCGGGCCATGATCCACGCGACGAACAGCATGCGCCCGCGCCCCGGTCAGCGCCCTTCCAGCTCCGGCGCGAACAGGCGGTCGCGGTCGTCGAGCTCGTCGAGGAACGCGTCGTCCGCCGTCCCGTCGTCGGCCATCCGCGCGAGCCGCCAGAAGTCGCGGACGTGCCCGACGATGCGCGCGTCGGCGTAGTCGCGCGAGACCTCGTTGTCGATGAGGAACGGCCAGTCGCTCGACTGCAGGAGCAGGGCCTGGCGCTCGAGCGCGGCGAAGAGGCGCGGCGGGATCGTGTCGCGCGCCGCCTCGAACCTTTCGATCGCGAGCTCCGTTGCGGCGACCTCGCGCCAGTAGGGGACCGTGTGCTCGTTCCACCACACCTGGAAGTCGCCGCCGCGGCCCCAGGTGCCGGCCGGCATCCTGATGCCCTCGGGCCGCGTCGCGGCGAGAGCCTCGCTCGCCGTGCGCGGTACGACGCCGGAGCGCCCCGCGAGCTTCTCGAAGACGGCCGCGAGGAACTCGACGCCCTCGAACCACCAGTGCCCGAAGAGCTCGAAGTCGAACATCGCGACGACGGTCGCGCCCTCGCCGCCCGGCAGCGTGGGCGCGCTCTCGAGGAGGTGGACGAAGTGCGTCGCGTGCGCGTCGAGCGCGGCCGGGATCGAGGCAGGCTCGTATGGGAGCTTGTCGCCGAGGTCGAGGCGCGAGTCCGTGACGCGCCAGTAGCGGTGGCCGCTCGGGGCGCGCTTCTTGTGGAACTCGAGGTAGCGGCCGTCGCCCGGGTAGCCGACCTTCCCCGACCAGACCTGCTGCGAGGAGAGCGGGTCGCGCGCGAGGACGCCGACGCGCCCGCCGTCCGACGTCCGGACGGCGTGGAGCCGGTACGGCGTCGAGCCGCCCTCGGGCGTCTCGACGACGCCGCCGTACGCGGGCTCGTGCCGCCCGCCCTTCACGAGGTGCGTCTCGACGAAGAAGAAGCCGACGCCGCGCGGCGAGAGGAAGTCCTCGAGGCCGCGGCGCTCCTCGATGTGGCCGTCCGCGGGGGAGACCCACGCGCCCGCGGGCCGGTACGCGCACTCGGGCAGCCAGATCCCGCGCGCCGGGCGGCCGAAGTGCCGCGCGTGGGAGGCGAGGCCGACGTCCAGCTGGCGCTCGATCGCGCGGTCGTTCGGGAGGAGCGGAAGGAAGCCGTGCGTCGCGGCCGAGGCGATCATCTCGAGCGCGCCGCGCTCGGCGAGCTTCCGGAAGGCCGGGAGGAGGCCTCCGGGCCGCGCCGCGAAGTCCGCGCGCGCCTCCTCGTAGAACTTCGCCCAGAACGTCGCCACGGCGACCGCTCCCGCGTCGCCGAGGGCCCCGAGATTCTCGAGGTCCTTTCGCGCCGCGCCGGCGCGCTGCGCGAGGTAGGCGTCGAATCCCGGGCCGAAGCGCGCGTCCGCGAGCTGCTCGCAGAGGACGGGCGTCATTCCGACGGTCGCCTTGAGCGGCACGCCGCGGTCGAGGAGGCGCTCGGCCACGCGCAGGAACGGGAGGTACGTCTCGGCGGCGGCCTCGTAGAGCCAGTTCGCGCCGTGCGGCCACGTCCCGTGCCCGAGGACGTCGGGGATATGGCCGTGCAGGACGAGGACGAGCGTGTTCGGCGGTCGCATGAAGGGGCGGCGATTCTACGCCGCGCGCAATCGCGATCCGCTCTCAGCCGGCGACGCTGCGCGTGAGGTCGTTGAACGGGATCGGGAGCAGCTCCGCGTGCCCGCCGCCGCGGATCACGACCATGTTCTGTGAGGGAATCTTCTGCCAGTCGCCGTCGGCGGAGAGCGGCTCGGAGCACACGAGCGTCGCGGCGCCCTCCTTGCCCGGGTCGGTCATGCGGCAGACGCCGCCCTCGCAGGTGAAGTGGCGGCCGTGGCTTCCCCAGAGACTCGCGGGCACCCGGGGCGGTGTCGCGTAGCGCATGACGACCGCGCGCCGCCCGTCCGTGACGGCGAAATTGAGGTACGACGCCTCGTTGACGCCCGCGTCGTCGGCGGTCCACTCGATCTTCGCGACGACTTCCGTGAGGGCGCCGACCATGCGCTCCGTCGCGTCCTCGGCCTTCACGTTCGCGTACGCGTCGAGGAAGAGCGCGAACGCGAGCTCGGAGTCCGTCGTGCCCTGGATCGCGGCGAAGGCCTCCTCGGAGAGGCCCGCCTCGAGGCGCCTGCGGATGCGGGAAAATCCGCTGATCGCGCCGTTGTGCATGAAGGCGAACGGGCCGTACGCAAAGGGATGGCAGTTCGAGACGGAGACGGCCGTGCCCGGCGACGCCGCTCGCACGTGGGCGAGGATGCAGGGGCTCTTCGAGACGCGTGAGATGTGGAGGAGGTTCGGGTCGTTCCACGACGGGACGGGCGAGCGGTAGAGCGCCGGCTCGGGCCCGATCTCGGGGACGTACCAGCCGACTCCGAAGCCGTCGCCGTTCGTGGGGTCCTCGCGCTCCTCGGCGTGCAGGCTCTGCTTGAGGATCGAGTGCTCGGGGCGCGTCGTCAGCGAGTCGACCGTGATCGGCGGCCCGACGTAGAGGGCGAAGCGGCACATGCGGGAATCGTACGCCGCCGCGCGCTCAGACCGCCGGCCTGGCCTTCGACCGGAGGAGGCTGACCGCCGAGGATGCCGGGCCCGGCGGCGTGAAACGCAGCCAGCCGTCCGTTGGGATCGCCTCGGCGACTCGGCCGTTCGCGTCGAGGACCTTCACCCGGAAGACGAGCGGGCCCGTGTGCGGGACGCCGAGCGGGAGGCGCGCCTCGAGAACCCCGCCGGGCCCCGTGCCGAGCGCGATCCGCGCGCCGTTCACGTCCGTGACGCCGGGCGCGACGACGGCCTCGAAGGCGGCGGGCTCGGGCGCGCCCGCGACGATGAACTCCACGCGCAGCGTGAGGCCGGCGAGGGCGGACGCGCCCGATTCGCCGGGCTCGAGCCGCAGGAAGAGCGGATCCCCGGAGGCGGCCGCGCCGAAGAGCATTTCCTTCACGAGGCCCGCGCCGCGGTGCATCGTTCCCTGGGGGCGCGCCGCCGCGCGCCCGGCGCCCTCCCAGCCCGTCTCGGCCCCGTCGTCCGTGCCGTCGATCGCGGGCCAGAGCGGCAGGAGCGGAGCCTCGAACGCCGGCGCGCGCGCCGGGTCCACCGGCTCGAGGAGCTCGGCGGGCACGGGCCGCCCGGCTGCGCGGTACGCCGCCGCGAGGTGGCGCCGGAAGAGCTCGTCGAAGACGGCGTCGTGCGCCGACGTGTGGTCGTCCCCGAACCACCAGAACCAGTCCGAGGCTTCGGCGGCGAAGAGCGCGGCCTTCGCCGTCGCCGCCGCATCCGCGCGGCCCGCGAGGACCTCCGGCGGCGGGACGACGGGCGTCGCCGCGACGAACCCCGCGAGCGCGTCGCGCGCGCTCGCGAGAAGCTTCCACGCGCGGTTTTTCGCGGGCGAGCCGATCCACGTCGCGAGCGTGCCGTTCACCCACGAGCCTGCGACGAGGCCCTCGAGCGGGGTGGGCGGGATCTCGGCGAGCGCCTGCGACGGCGTCACGACGCGGATGTCGTCGCGGGTCTCGAGGGCCGCCGCGAGCGCGTTCAGGAACGGCTCGCCGTTTTCGGGATACGTCTCCCACGCGTTCTCGCCGTCGAGGATGACGGGCACGACGAGCTCGGCCTCGGGCGCCGCGTTGCGGATCGAGACGAGGCGCGCGACGAAGTCGGCCGCGGCGTCGGCGGGCTCCCACGTCGCGTATGAAAAGCCGATGCGGTCCGAGAGGACGCGGTCGCGGAAGAAGACCGCCGGCGACACGACGCCCGTGAGTTTCCACGGGCGGAAGAGCAGGCGCGCGCGGTCCCCCTCGCCGAACGACCGGCGGGAGACGGGCGGGGAGTGGAAGAGGAGCGCCTCGTCGGAGGCGACCCACGAGACGCCTGTCTCTCCGAGGAGCGCGAGCGCGGCCTCCGAGAGCGCGCCCTCGGGCGGCCACATCCCCTTGGGGCGGAAGCCGAAGTGCCGCTCGAACGTCGAGAGGCCGAGCGTGAGCTGGGAGCGCGCGTCGTCGGGGTGCGAGAAGCGCGGCGAGGGGAGCGGCGCGTCGGGCAGCGACTGGCGCGCGACGCTCGAGTCCGCGAGCAGCGGGAGGATCGGGTGGTGGTACGGGCTCGTCGCCGCCTCGACGTTTCCGCTCGCGAACGCCGCCTTCCACGCGGGCAGCACCTCGCCGAGCGCCGCGGCCTGCCGGTCGAGGAGGGATGTCTTGTCCTCCTCCGTGAACGCGTGCCCCCGCTTCCTCAGGTGGACGAGGAGCGGGTCCTTCAGGAGCGCGGGGCTCGACCACGCGAGGTGAAAGAGGACGACGAGGTCGCGGAAGTCGGCCTCGGAGAAGCGGCCTCGCCCGCCTCGGCGCGCATCTTGAGGTTGGCGTACCGCGGGAAGCGCGCGAGGACGCGGTCGTTCACGGAGAAGAAGTTCTCGAGGACGAAGCGCGCCGCGCCCGAGTCCCACTGCGACACGGGCGTCCTCGCGATCTCGAGGAACGCGTCCGACCCGCCCTTCGTGAGCATCTCGATCTGGTCGAGGAGCCCCGGCACGAGGTTCGCGGCGTGCGGCACGCGCGGGTGCGCCGAGAAGAGGGCGGGCAGCGAGGCGTAGTCCTTGAGGGCGTGGAGGCGCACCCAGGGCAGCTGCGCCGGCTGGCCGTCGAACGTCACGTACCACGGCTGGTGGAAGTGCCAGAGGAAGAAGACGCGGAGAGGCGGCGAGGCCAAAGCGGTCCCGTTTTACAGAACCGCGGCGGGCGGCACAAGGGAGGCCGCGGCTGCTAGAATGCGCGTCCCCCGGGCCCCCGGATGAGTTCGGGTCCCGCGCGACGGTCCCCTCCGAACCGTGTCAGGTCCGGAAGGAAGCAGCACTCAGGAGTAAGGCCCGGGCGCCGCGGATCGCCCGGACTCATCGGGGGGCTCGGGGGTCTTTTTTTCGAGTACAGTCACCCCCCGTGAGCGACGCGAACTGGGTCCCCCTCGCCCGCAAATGGCGCCCGCGCACGTTCGCGGACGTGGTCGGCCAGGAGGAGATCGTCCGGGCCCTCACGAACGCCGTGACGGCCGACCGGCTCGCCCACGCGTACCTGTTCTCGGGCCCGCGCGGCGTCGGCAAGACGACGACGGCGCGCCTCCTCGCGGCAGCCATCAACTGCAACACGTCCGACCGTCCCACGGCGACGCCCTGCGGGACGTGCGCCTCGTGCACGGAGGTCCTCGAGGGGCGCTCGATCGACGCGCTCGAGATCGACGGCGCCACGCACGGCAAGGTCGACCAGGCGCGCGATCTCATCGAGGTCGTCTCGTACGCGCCCTCGCGCGACCGCCGCAAGGTCTTCATCATCGACGAGGTCCACGCGATCTCGTCGGCCGCGTTCCAGGCCCTCCTCAAGACGCTCGAGGAGCCGCCCTCGCACGCCGTCTTCATTCTCGCGACGACCGAGCGCCACAAGATTCCGGCCACGATCCTCTCGCGCTGCCAGCGCTTCGACTTCCGCCGTCTCACGGACGACGAAGTCGCCGACCGGCTCGCGGACGTGGCGGGGCGCGAGGGCTTTGCCGTCGTCGAGTCCGCCTCGGCCGCGAAGAAGGGGTCGCCTTTCGTCGAGCGCCCCGCGCTCGGCGCGCTCGCGGCCGCGGCGACGGGCAGCCTCCGCGACGGGCTTTCCCTGTTCGACCAGGCCGCCGCGCGCTCGGGCGGCAGCGTGACCGCCGCCGACGTCGCGGCGCTCCTCGGCGCGCCCGACCGCACCGCGCTCGTCGCGCTCCTCGCGTCGGTGCTGTCGGGCGACCGCGCCGGCGTCCTCAAGGGCTGCGCCGAGCTGGACGCGGCCGGCGCGGACCCGCGCTCGACGCTCCACGACCTGACCGCCCTCGTCCGCGGCGCCGTGCGCCTCGCGGCCGACCCGGCCGCGCTGCCGCCTCCCGGGCTCTCCGAGGACGGCGCCGCGCGCCTCGCCGGATTCGCGCGCGTGACGCCCTACCAGACGCTCCTGCGCCTCCTGACGCTCCTCTCCGAGTCCGACGGCACGCTCAGAAGGTCCGACGTGCCCGCGCTCGCGTTCGAAGTGCTCCTGCTGCGGCTCGCGGAGCTTCCGAAGCTCGTCGGAATAGAAGAGTTTCTTTCTGGTCGGACGGGGGGAGGGGGATTTTCTTCGAAAGGTGAAGGGGGCGAGGCCCGCGCGAGCGGCGGAGGGGCGGCGGGGCCCGCCTCGCGCGCGACCAGCGAGCCGGCCGCGTCCGAATATTCACCTTCTAAGAAATCTTCTGCTGCGGTGGCGGTTGCTACGCCAAAGCACGAGGCGCACGGTCGCGTCCCGATGCCGTCCGAAGCAGAAAATTCTTCTTCCTCTTCCGAAGAGGTGCCCCGTTTCGTCGGCCTGACGCCTCTCGAGATCATCCCCGAGCCCCTCGCGACCCCCGACCCCGCGGGCGCGTTCCGCGCGGCCGTCGAGAAGAAGAACTCGCAGCTCGGCGCGGTTCTCGAGGACACGTCGATCACGCTCGAGGGCAAGGTCGTGCGAATCCTCCTCGACCCGCCGAGCACGATCGTCGAGAAGCGGCTCGCCGAGCCGGCCGTCGCGCGCGTCCTCGAAGAAGCCGCGCTCAAGGTCGTCGGCCGCGGCGCGAAGGTCGTCGTCGAGAACGCCTCGCCTCCGGGCGGCGACCTCACGGCCGCCGCCGCCGCCGCGGACCCCGCGGCTCTCGAGAAGGAGCACCTCCGGCACAAGGTCGCGTCCGACGAGCGCGTGAAGAAGATGATGGATCTCTTCGGCGGCGAGATCGCGGACGTCAAGCGCGACGACGGCTCCGGCCGGCCCAAGGGCCGCTGAATGGCGTCCCTCCCGGCCCTCGACCGCCTCGTGGCGGCCCTCGAGAAGCTGCCCGGCATCGGCCCGAAGAGCGCCCGGCGCATCGCGCATTTCCTGCTCGCGGCGCCGGAGTTCGACGCGGCGATGCTGACGTCCGCCGTGACGGAGGCCCGGGCGAAGACGCGCGATTGCGGCGTCTGCCACGCCCTCACGGAAGACGACCCCTGCTCGGTCTGCGCCGACCCGGCTCGGGACGGGCGCGTCCTCGCGGTGGTCGAGGAGGCGTTCGACGTGGACGTCCTCGAGCGCACGCACGAGTTCCGGGGGCGCTACCACGTCCTCGGCGGCGCGCTCGCGCCGCTCCGGGGCATCGGCCCCGACGATCTGAGCGTGGCCGACCTCGTCCTCCGGGTCGAGAAGGCCGCTCCCGAGACGCGCATCGAGGAAGTCCTGATCGCCACGAACCCGAACGTCGAGGGGGAGGCCACGGCCCTCTATCTGGCCCGCCGCCTGAAGCCGCTCGGGGTGCGGGTGACCCGCCTCGCGCTGGGCCTCCCGGTGGGCGCGGCGCTCGAATTCGCCGACGACGTGACGCTTTCCCGGTCCCTCGCGGGCCGCCGGGAGATGTGATCGGGTAAACTGTCCCGAAACGCATGTCCGATTTCGTTCTCTTCGACGAGGAGTTCCATCAGATCAAGGACGTCATCGGACGTCTGAAGGTGGACGCCCAGGCGAAGGTCGTCTTCATCGTCGACAAGAACGGGCAACAGATCGCCGCCATGGGCGACATGGAGTCTCTCGACACGACGTCGCTCGCCTCGCTCACGGCCGGCAACGTCGCCGCGACGGACGGCCTCGCGCGCCTGATCGGCGAAAAGGAATTTCCGGTCCTCTTCCACGAGGGCGAGCGCGACAACGTCTACATCTCCATCGTCGGCCAGCGCGTCATCCTCGTCGTCATCTTCGACGAGCGCTCCTCGCTCGGGCTCGTGAGGCTCCGCGTCCGCAAGGCGAACGCCGAGCTCGAACGCATCTTCGAGACCATTCAGAAGAAAGTGGAGTCCGAGAAGGTCCGCAGGCAGGAAGGCTACGACTCACCCTTCGCCGAGATCACCGACGAAGACATCGACAGCCTCTTCCGGGAGTAGCGCAGCTCGATGACGTTCATCAACTACGCGGCCCGCGAGATCAACTGCAAGATCGTCTTCTACGGTCCCGGCCTCTGCGGCAAGACCACGAATCTGCAGTACATCTACGACCGCACGAATCCCGCGGCGAAGGGAAAGCTCATCTCCCTCGCGACGGAGACGGACCGCACGCTGTTCTTCGACTTTCTCCCGCTCGACCTCGGGACGGTGCGGGGCTTCAAGACGCGGTTCCACCTCTACACGGTCCCCGGCCAGGTCTTCTACGACGCGAGCCGCAAGCTCATCCTCAAGGGTGTCGACGGCGTCGTCTTCGTGGCCGACTCGCAGGAAGCGCGCATGGACGCGAACATCGAGTCGCTCCAGAACCTGGACAAGAACCTCGCCGAGCACGGGTTCGACCTCCAGGTCATCCCGTACGTCCTCCAGCTCAACAAGCGCGACCTCCCGACGGCGATGCCCGCCGAGGAGCTCTACCGCCAGCTGAACTTCAAGGGCGAGCCGACGTTCGAGGCGATCGCTCCGACCGGCCAGGGCGTCTTCGACACGCTCAAGGCCGTGGCGAAGCAAGTCCTCATGGAGCTCCGGAAGAAGTAGGCCCGTGGACCCGCTCGCGCTCCGGGACATGGGCGAGCGTCTCGACGCGTTCCTCTCCGCCGAGGGCGTGGGCGACCGGTCCGGACGCGTTCGTCCGGCTCGTGCGGTCGGCGCGCATCATCGCCGCCCGTCCGTCCGAGGCCATCCCGCTCGTCGACGCCCTGAATGCCGACGCCGCGTGGAAGGCGCGCTTCCACGCCGCGTTCGCGGCGCTCCTCTCGGAGACCGATTCCACGGCGCTCTTCGGCGAGACGGGCATCCCGTCCGAGCGCGGCTTTCTCGCCGAGTTGTCCAACCGCATCTCGAGCCGCTTCCTGCCCGAGCCGCGCGACGACCGTGACCTCTCGCGCGTCGTGAGGCGCCTCTTCAAGAGCGCGTCGGACGTCGACGCCCTGAAGGAGCGCGACCCGCGCGTCATTCACGGCCTCGTCGAGCTCTTCGCGGGCGCGGGGGCCGGGGCCTGGGCGCCCCTGCGGCAGGGCTTCGCGGACGGCTTCCGGCTGCTCGCCGCGCGCGTCCTCGCGCACGGGCTCTCGCGCGACCTGCGCGCGCGCGGCACCGGAATGCGGGTGGCCGAGTCGCCCTTCTATCGACTGAAGAGCTCCGCCGACGCGCTTCTCGAGGCGTGGGCCGCGGGCGGCGACGTGCGCGCGGCGTCCGCCGCGTTCCGAAAGAATTCGGGCGAATGCCGCAAGGAGGCGCGGGCCGTCCAGCAGGGCCTCGAGGACGCGGGCGTCAGCGTCCAGAGCGTCTTCGACCTCGAGGTCGTGGACCGTTGCCTCACGCGCATGGCCCTCATGGCCGACGTGATCGACGCGGCGCCCGGGGGCGAGACCTCGCGCGCGGCCCACCGCCTCCTCGTGCGCCTCGCGACGCTCGCGCAGCAGGACCGCTCCGTCCGGCACCTCGTGAAGTGGAACCTTCACCTCCTCGACCGCAAGATCGTCGAGCGCTCCGGCGAGACGGGCGAGCACTACGTCGCGACGGACAAGAAGGACTACCGGCACATCTGGACGGCGGCTGCGGGCGGCGGCGCGCTGACGGTCCTGACCGCCGCGATCAAGATGGTCGTGCACGAGCTCCACCTGGCGCCGTTTCCGGAGAGCTTTCTCTACGGCCTCAACTACGCCGTGAGCTTCCTCGCCCTCCAGGCGTTCGGCCTCATCCTCGCGACGAAGCAGCCCGCGATGACGGCCGCGACGCTCGCGAAGATCATCCAGTCGAGCGAGGGCGAGGACCGGCTCGAGCGCGTCGCGACGTTCTTCTCGCGTCTCACGAGCTCGCAGATCGCGGCGGCGGCCGCGAACGTCCTCGCCGTCGCCGCCGGCGCGACGCTGTTCGACGGGCTCTGGCGCCTCGCGTCGGGCCACGCGTACCTCGATCCGGAGGTCGCGGCGCACACGTTCGAGACGCTCAGCCCGCTCGACAGCGGGACGGTCTTCTTCGCCGCCCTCACGGGAGTCCTCCTCTGGATGGGAAGCGTCGCGGGCGGCTGGTTCGAGAACTGGGTCACCGTGCACCGCCTGCCCGAGGCGCTCGCGGAGAAGAAGCCGGGCGGACTCTTCTCGAGGGAGCGCCTCCAGCGCATCGGCGCCTCGCTGAGTCGAAACGCGTCGGGCTGGGGCACGAACGTCGCGCTCGGGTTCCTGCTCGGCTTCGCGCCGGCCGTCGGTCGGTTCTTCGGCATCCCGTTCGACGTCCGGCACGTGACGCTCTCGACGGGCACGCTCGCGCTCTCGGCCGCGGGCCTCGGGGAGAGGTGGCTCCTCGGCGGGTGGTTCTACCGCGCGCTCGGCGGCATCGCCGTCATGTTCGTCCTGAACCTGACGGTCGCCTTCACGCTCTCCCTCGTCAACGCGGCCCGCGCCTTCGAGATGACGAACCAGGACCTCTGGGGCGTCCTCAAGCACGTCTTCACGCACTTCCGGAAGAACCCGCTCTCGTTCGTCCTGCCGCCGAAGGCGGCGCCGGACGAGGCGTCTCCGAAGGAGGCTCCTCCGGGTCAGTAGTGGTAGCGCGCCTGCAGGAAGTCGACGCTGTCGTCGCGGACGAGATAGACGAGGCGATGTTCTTCGGTCAGCCGTCGCGACCAGGCGCCTTTGTGAAGATGGCGGAGCGGCTCGGGCTTTCCGATTCCTTTGAAGGGGTCGCGGAGGACCGCCTCGACCAGATCGAGCGCCCGCAGTGCGGTCTTCCTGTTGGTATCCACCCAGAAACGGAGATCCTCCAGGAACTCCTTGTGAAAGATGGCGACCCTTGGTCGGGTGTTCACCGAGCGCGCTTCGGGCGCGCCGGGACGAGCCCGAGCTTCTTCCGAAGAGCGTCCGGCGACGACCCCTTCAGCTTCCTCGTGGTCGCGCGGTTGAGGGCCGCGAGAAGCCGGGAGGCGTTCCTGGGCGACCGGAGAAGGTGCGCGGTCTCCTCGAGGCTTCGGAGCTCGGCGGCCGAAACGAGTGCAACGTCCTCGGCTCCGCGGCGGCGGATGATCACCGAGTAGCGGTCTTGGACGACGGCCTCACAAAGAGAGGCGAAGTGAGCGCGCGCATGGGTGTATGTCGCTTCGATCGTCATGGGTCACCTGTACAGGAGTACGGTACAGGATCGCGGGCACGAATTCAACGCAACGCGGGCGGTGCCGCGGGCCCGCCCGCGGGCGAGCCCTTCCTGTAGACGTCCTCCCAGAACGCGAGCGTTCCGTCCGTGCTCGCGAGGGCCGTCGTGTAGATGAGCCAGACGGGGACGCGCGGCTTCAGCAGGACGACCTTCGGTCGCTCCGCCTCCATCGCCGCGGCGATCGCGGGGGTGCCCCAGCCGGGCGTGCCCCTCAGCAGGAACTCCGCGAGGGCCGGCGGGTCCGAGACGCGCACGCAGCCGTGCGAGAAGTCGCGCCGGTCGCGTGAAAAGAGCGACTTCGCCGGCGTGTCGTGGAGGTAGACGGACTCGGAGTTCGGGAAGATGAACTTCACCCGCCCGAGGGCGTTGCGCGGGCCGGGCTTCTGGCGGACGCCGAGCTTCCCGGCGCGGAGCTTCTCGACGTTCTCGGGCGTCGCCGGGAGGCCGGGCTTCGAGTCATCGCTCGTCGCCGTGAGCTCGAGATCCTTCGTGTCGAAGTACGCGGGGTTCTTCGCGTACGCCGGGAGCATCTCCTTCACGACGATGCTGCGCGGTACGTACCAGTAAGGCCGGAAGACGAGGTACGAGATCTCGGCGGCGAGGACTGGCGTGCGCGTCCGCGCGGCCTTCCCGACGACGACGGGCATCGTGAGCGTCGCCTTCTTCCCGCGGTCGGCGGCCGTCCAGGCGTAGAGCTGGAACGCCGGGATGTTCACGATGACAATGGACTCGGCGTCCGGCACTGGGATCGTCGCGAGCCACTTCAGGGACTCCTCGATCTCCTGCAGCCGCTTCGTGTACGGGTGGTTCAGCGCGGCGAGCGTCGGCGGGGCCGATCACGCCGTCGGAGCGAGGCCGTGGCGGCCCTGGAACGTTTTTGACGGCGTCCACGAGCGCGCCGCCGTAGGTGCCGTCGGCAGGGGTCGCGGCGCCTTCCGGCAGGTCGCCGACGTCCTTGAGGATCTCCGCGAGGGGCGCGACGCCGGGGTACGCGTCGCCCGGCTTGACTTTCTTCACGGCGG
Organism: Acidobacteriota bacterium; assembly: GCA_016716715.1. Taxonomy (NCBI): domain Bacteria; kingdom Pseudomonadati; phylum Acidobacteriota; species Acidobacteriota bacterium. The sequence goes on from JADJVE010000001.1 coordinate 574,092, forward strand.
GGACTGCCCGGGCCAGGGCTTCTTGGCGAGCGCCTGGTAGCGGGGAAGGTGCGCCGCGAGCCAGTCGTACACGGCGACGCGCGTGGGAGGGGGAGCCTGTGCGCGGGCGCCCAGGGTGCAGGCGCATAACGCCAAAGTACTGAAAACAAAGGTGAGGCGTCTCATTGGTAGCCGGAGGTTGTTCCATCTGGCTCCGGCTGTCAAAATCGCGGCGCTTGAAGGCCCCCTCGACCTTTCACGGCGCCGCCTCTGCACGTCCGTCCTCGCCGTAGCGGCCGCCTCCCTCCTCCCGAAGCCGCTGCAGGCCTCGCTGGAGAAGCTCGCCCGCGAGTCCGCGGGGGAGACCGGCGTGCGCGCGCTCGCGTTCCGCAACACGCACACGAACGAGAAGCTCGACGCGCCGTACTGGATTGCGGGGCGCTACCAGGAGTCCGGCCTCACCGCGATCGACTGGATCCTGCGCGACCACCGCACGGGCGACGTCCAGCGCATCGACCCGAAGCCTCCTCGATCTCCTGCACCTCCTGAAGCTGCAGGCGGCGGGCGAGGATTCGCCCGCCGTATACGAGATCGTCTCGGGCTACCGGTCGCCGCGCTCGAACGAGCTGCTGCGCAACCGCTCCGGCGCCGTCGCGCGGCACAGCCTGCACCTCAAGGGCATGGCGGCCGACGTGCGGCTCGCGGGAGTCCCGCTCACCCGCCTGCGCGCGGCCGCGCTCGACCTCAAGCTCGGCGGCGTCGGCTACTACACCGACCAGTTCCTGCACGTCGACACCGGCCGCGTCCGCAGCTGGTAGGAACGCCCCCGGCGGGCGCCGCGCCACACCTTACTCGCACGCGCGTTGACGGCGTCCACGATACAGGTCATAATGACCAGAGAGGTCATAATATGGCCAGGCCGGCAAGCCCCGTTTCCGTCGTCGAGGCGAAAGCGCGGTTCTCCGAAATCGTGCGCCAGGCGGAGGCCGGCGCCATCGTCATGATCCGCAGGCACGGCCGGGACGTGGCGGCCGTCGTGCCCGCGAAGGACGCCGAGCGCGTGGGCCGGCTCCGGGCGGCGGGGCCTGAAAAGGGACTCGCCTCCGTGGCGGGGGGCTGGAAGGGCGCCGAAGACCTCGTCTCGAGCCTCGATTCGACCGGACGTTCCGCTCCGCGCCGGCGGCCGCGCCTCGGGCGTTGAATGGCCTTTCTCTTCGACACGGACGCCGTTGCGGAGGTCCTGCGGGAGCGGCCGGCTCCGGAGTTCATTCAGTGGCTTCGGACCGTGCCGCGTGAGGATCAGTTCACGGGCGCCGTCGTCGCGGCGGAGCTCTACCGGGGAGCGTCCCGGTCCGGGCGTGCCCGGTTTCACCTCGAGAACATCGAGAAGCGCGTCCTGCCGAGCGTCACCGTCCTTCCGTTCGACGTGGCGGTGGCGCGCGTCTACGGCGAGATCGAGGCCGGTCTGAAGAGCGGTCACTCCCTCGCGGACGCGGACCTCCAGATCGCCGCGACCGCGATCCGCCACGGCCTCGAGCTCGTGACCGGGAGAACCGGGCACTTCGAGACGGTGCCCGGCCTCGTCCTCTGTCGCGTCCTTGGCGGCCGACAACCCACCGAGGCGCGACCTGCCGAGCCGCAACCCGCCGAGGAGCAACCTGCCGAGGAGTTGCCCCGTGACATCCACGCCGCGATGGCCGCGACCGAGATGTACCGCTGGCAGCCGGAGGAAGATT